>WRCH01000072.1 GCA_009784115.1 Chitinispirillia bacterium | reverse complement strand
CGGATGATTCCTCGGCGATAAATCCATCATGAGAGAAATTTACTGTAGGATCATCGGGAGTGATTTTGTACTTTAATCTGCATGGCTGAGAGCAATCGCCGAGATTGGGGTGGCGAGAGTTGAAATATGTTCCCAAAAGACAACGGCCTGATACAGAGACGCACATCGCACCGTGAACAAATACCTCCGTTTGCATTATGTTAAGGGAGGATAAATATCTTATCTGCTCAATGTTTAATTCTCTTGGGAGAATAACGCGGCTTACCCCCTGATCTGCCCAAAACCGCATGGCCGCTGAATTAAAAACGCCGTTCTGCGTGCTTAAATGAAGTTCGGCACTTGGACATATCGTTTTAACAAGTGATAAAACTCCGGGGTCGCTTACAATAAAAGCGCTTGGCATCCGCCCGATCTCCGCAAGCTCTCTTAACGTATCTTCAAGCGCGGGCAGCATCTCTTCATTAGGCATGATATTTAAAACGCCATAGACGCGTTTGTCAATACCATCAGCTAATTTAACAAGTTCCGCAAACTCTTCAACGGTAAAATTAGGCGAATGCGCTCTGAGGTTAAGACTGCCGATACCCGCGTACACCGCGTCCGCGCCATGCGTAAACGCGGCCTCAGCACAGGCAAATGATCCGGCAGGTGCAAGAAGTTCTATCATATTTAAAACTGCGAATAATGGAGAACCCTGATCTCTCTGCTCCAGCCCAATGGCCTTTTCACCCTCTCGCCGCCCGACCAACCCGCAGTATACAGCTTCTTTTCAAAAATATCTTTCGCATCGAATTGAAGCGCGAAGTTGTGAGAAAACGCCCATCTGATTCCAAGGTTGAAAAATCCGTTGAAAGGTGAGAAGTATTTATCTTTTGAACCGGTTCTGTCATTAAACGCGCAATCGTACTCCGCAACGAGCGTAAGTTCATCGTTAATTGTAATGTCAACGCCGCCCATTGCGTTCGGCCAGCTTATACTGTCGCGGCCTTCAAGCGAGTAGTTACCGGCTCCGTGCAGCCCGATTTGTATAATGTTAAGCATAATGTAGTTTTTGCTTAAAGCCGCAAAAAAACCGGGCGACTTGAAAACATATCCGTCATACCCAAACATCCCTGCATTAGCCATACCGCTGCTGCCCTGATGATCATAACCAAGCGCGAGAGCGGGAAGCGCGTAACGCTCCTCAAACAAACGGTACTTTACAAGAATACCGGGCGCGGGGTTCCCTCTCGCGTTGCCGCGTCTTCCTATAATCCCCTCGCCGCCGTAGGAGAGACCAACCGTGAAACGGTCTGTGAGCCCAACATTAAGCCCCATAAGCGTACCGCTCTGATAACCGGTATATCCTGCCGGATAAAAGCGGCACTCAATATCATAGTGAGACTTGGGAAGAACACCGGCAGTATGAACATCAACCAACCGGCGCGGCTGTATACTCTCTTGAGCGCTTAACAAAGACGATATAACCAAAATAGAGACAGCGGCTCCTGTTAAACCGCTCTTAATCTTCCGGGAGAATATTTTCATTATTGCGATCCTTTCTTTTTAAGACGCAACTCATTTTGCCTTCTGATTTCGTATTTTTTGCGGTCATGCTCCGCGTTTGTTACAGAGAAATCGTGCGCTCCGCTTCCATCCCACTTCGCTACAAAGAACATCGCTTTTGTGGTGTCGGGCTTTGCGCTTGCGGCAATCGCTCCAAGTCCGGGCGAACAAATCGGCCCCGGCGGAAGTCCCTTAAAACGCCTTGTGTTATAGGGCGAATCAACATTAAGCTCTGAGCGGTAAAGCGGGCCGTCGAATTTGCGGAAGATATATCTCACGGTAGGATCGGCGCCAAGCGGCCATCCAAGCCTTAGTCTGTTGTGAAAAACCCCTGCGATTTTTCCCCGTTCGGATGGAAGCGTCGCCTCTTTTTCGACAATTGACGCGAGGGTAATTATTTGATGGACGTTATATTTTGCCATTATCGCGCTGTCCCCCGCTACTGTTGCCCAAACCTCATTGAAGCGGGCGGTCATTCTGCGCAAAATAAGCGCGGCGTCGCATTTTCCCGAGAAACGATAGGTATCGGGGAATAGATATCCCTCAAGAGAGTTCGCGTTGATACCGGTTGACTTAATAAACTCGGCGTCGTAGCACAAGCGGACAAATTCGGCGGAATCAATCCCCATCTCGGCGGCGAAACGGCTTGCGGTCTGCTCTACCGTGAACCCCTCTTTTATAAATATCTGCTGATCAATCGTTTGAGATTTAAGAAGTTTTTCAGACGCGCTTAAAGCCCCTTCGCCTTTTACGAAAGTAAACAGGCCGGACTGTATTTTGGCCGAAATGCCGCTGAATCTGAGATAATAAAAGAGCGCGTCGGCAGATCTAACTATACCGTGCGCTTCAAGAGAATCGGCTACAGCGCGCGCGCTGGTTCCCCGTTCTATGGTGATCTGTACGGTCTCAGCGCTTTCGCCCATAGGCATCATAGTGTAATAATAAGCATAAGCGCCAAGCCCAACAACACAAAGCAAAAGTAAAAAACAGACGATAATAAGTTTTTTTATCACACGCGCCACCCATAATATGCTATACAGACAATAGCCCGCCGCCGCAAGCAGCAGTATAACCGCGGTAAACAGGAGTCTGTATACAGGTAAAAATAACGAACGTAATGTCATAATCTAAATCAATGATATCGCAACTATCCTAAAATAATATTTGAGCGGGTGATATATAAAGATATAATCAACGTCAACTAAGAAAAATACGTAAACTATCAACACCTACTCCTTAACGCACCGCACCCTGTGAACAGCCGACCGGTTATCACCCCCGCTGTAGCAGACAAGCGCTGCGCGGGATAGATACCATGAGTCTGCGCCGCTGTTCTCAGCGCTCCACCAGTAGTGGTTAGAGACAAAATAGCTGCCGGCGCCGCTTTTTAAAATCGCCGCGAGAGCCCGCCAGTCTTTGTCGTCGGGCAGACGCCACCCTTGCGGGCAAGCCGTTGCCGCCTGCTGCCAGGAGAATCTTCTGCCGTTATGAAGATCATCTAAAAACCATGTTATGGTACCGAATCTGTGAATTCTATAATTAATGCTGTCACGCGGATCTGTAAAAAATTTGGATGGCGGCGAGGCCGGCGCCGCGGCTCTTCTTCTTGTCTGAATCCTCGCCAAGCTGTCTAATCTCGCTTTCTCCTCAAGCGCTAAAAGCCGCACCCGCTCCACTCTCTCAAGACTGTCTCTATAAGCCTGCTCTCTTTGCTCCTGCCTCTCTCTGAACACTCTCTCCCGCTGCATAATCTCCGCGGCGAGTTTTCTCTCCTCCTGCCTGTTTTCAACACGATTTGAGATAAACATGTAGGTAAAAAAGATAATAATCAATCCCGCAGCAACCGCTGCGCCGGCAACCGCCAACGGATTACTGCGCCTATAGTTTTGGAAGCTGTTTTTTAATCCTTTAACAATATCATCTAACTTTGGGATTTCTAACTTTGTGCTTTGAGAACTCTTATCACCGTGAATTGAAGATGACGACTTCTGCGCAGCAGATTCTATCGTTTTGGCGTACTCTTTGGAAACAAGATTCGAGCTTGAACTATAGTTAAACTCTCTATTATCGCCGGTAACAGGATTGAGACGCAGGCCAAACTCGGGAACATCGGCCGCGCGAAGCCAGCTTATCATGCCTGTTTTCCAAACAAGGGAGTTTTTAGTGAATTTTTCGGGAATTACCGGTATCTGCGGCTCTTCCTGCAAAAGCTCATCGGCAGTAAAGGGGCCTAATTTTTGATTCTCTATGAGGACATACCAAATTTTTGATTCTTGTTCCATCAGTGTAAACTCCTGCCGTCATACAGTATATCAAGATATGTTTAATTTACATTACTACGGACAGGCGCTGCAAGTGTTTTTTATATATATGTTATAAAAAGGGTTGACATTATTGGTGTAAAAACTTTATATTTTTAACTTATGTTCGGATTTAAAAAGTTTGTTTCCATATTATTGTGGCTTGTCGGCTCAATTGCGTGCAGGACGTGGCGGGTAAAAGTTATCATGCCGCCCTCTGTTAATATCTTTGACCCTAAAGGCACGCCTACGGTGTACTGTTTTTGGCACTCTACGCTTCTTGTAACCGCTTATGTGTTTCGTAAAACCGGTAAAAGCGTTATAGTATCTCCAAGCAAAGACGGCCAGCGCGCGGCAGATATTGCTCAAAGATGGGGGCATTCGATTATTTTTGGTTCTTCCAATAAAAAAGGCTCAACCGCTCTGCGCCAAAGCATCAGAGCTTTAAAGGAGGGACGCTCGCTGGGAATAACCCCAGACGGCCCCAAAGGACCGCTGCAGGTCGCAAAACCCGGCGCGGCGCAAATCGCGCTTGTAAGCAAGTGTCCGCTTGTTGCCATAAAGGTCGAAGCCGGCAACGCATGGCGGCTTAGTTCGTGGGACAAATTCCTTCTGCCAAAACCATTCTCTAAAATCACCATCACTTTAAGCGAACCGATATATCCCGCCTCTTGCGAAGATGACAACGACTGTGACGACAGCAGTGAAAACAGGGGTGTAATACTCACAAAGCAGCTTGAAGAAACTTTCGCGGCATGAACACCGCAAGCAGTAACCGGCACACAATAAATAGTTGGCCGCAAGATACGTATCTCCTTATACCATCATATAAATCAATCGATCACTTAAAGAAGTTTGTCACTACGCTGCTTGCTGATTTTGTCCCTAAAAACAGTTTGCTTATTGTGGATGACGCCTCGCGGGACGGTACTTTTGAGATGTGTCAAAAAACAGGTATCGAATGTATCCGCCACGAAAAAAACAGAGGCAAGGGCGGCGCGCTTAAAACGGGATTCACCCACCTTATCACGCATAAAAAAGCGCGCTGGATTCTTACGATGGATGCCGACGGTCAGCACTCCCCTTTCGATATCGGCCTGTTTTTTGATGAAGCAATAAAATATCCGAAGATAGGAATTTGCATAGGAGCGCGCAATATGCGTCTTGGCATAATGCCCGCGGCGAGGATACTGTCCAACCGGCTGACCTCTATGATTATGACGCTTTTTACGGGTGTGCGCGTAAAAGACAGTCAGTGCGGTTACCGTTTGTACTCGTCTGAGTTGATTAATTCTATCAGCATAGAGTATGAGCGCTTTGAAATGGAGAGCGAAGTTATAATGAAAGCCGCCGCAAAAAAATTTCTAATTCATTTTGTGCCTGTGCAGACATTATATTTGAAAGGGCCAAGCCACATCTCACACCTCGCGGATACGCTGCGCTGGGTGAAAGCGGTTTTGGCCATATGGTACGGAATCCACCTCTTAAACAAGCGAAAATAGCGTAATTTAACAGATGAATATAGAAACACGGCAAGAACGGCTTATACAAATTCTCAAAAAAAAAGGGATAACAGAAGAACCCGTACTTGAGGCGTTCCGCAAAGTCCCCCGCCACGAGTTTGTAGACAGCGACATGTATGTGAAAGCCTACGACGACACCGCGCTCCCTATCGGTCATGGGCAGACAATAAGCCAGCCCTACGTAGTAGCGCTTATGACGCAGCTGCTTGAGCTTAACAAAAGAGATTTGAAAATCCTCGAAATAGGGACCGGTTCAGGATTTCAAACCGCTATTTTGGCGCAGTTTTCTCTCAGAGTCTACACAATAGAACGCCACAGAGAGCTTGGCGATAAATCAAGGGTAAAACTTAGGGAGATGGGGTACGCAAACGTCACTTTCAGAGTCGGCGACGGAACAAACGGCTGGCCTCAGTGGGCTCCGTTTGACAGAATCATAGTAACAGCAGGCGCACCCGTAACCCCCAATACTCTCGCCGCGCAGCTCGCCGACGGCGGTATAATGGTAATCCCAACCGGAAGCCGCGATATGCAGGAGCTTATGGTCTATAAGAAAAGCGGAGACGAGCTTCACTCTTACTCCGCTGGCTCGGTAGTTTTTGTTCCGCTTATTGGTCAGCATGGGTGGGACGGGTAATCTCTTTGATATATGCTTATTTGGTACCCTTGACTCTCCCGCGGCGCTGCCGCGGGGTGATGAGGCGAAAAAACAGGAATAATCGTTACGCGATAGCGTAGTAATCCGGCACCCTTTCAGGGGTGCAAGATTGTCGCCCGGGGTTTCAACCCCGGGGATTAGGGATTAAAGAAAATTCAAGGAGAAAGAATGCTTCGCTGGGTTAAAGAATATTCTACCGGACTATTGATGGGAGTTGTTGATCTGATTCCCGGCGTGTCAGGCGTTACCGTGCTTTTTTTGCTTGGGCTCTATGAGAGGGTGATCTCTGCTATCAGCGGATTTAAAGCTAAAAACGTTTCGCTGCTTGTGCGTCATGGAGTCGGTGCGCTGTTTTCCAAGGAACGTAAAGATCACCTCGCGTCACTCAATAAAGAGGCGCAGGCCCGCGATATCCCCTTTATGATCCGGCTGCTTTTGGGAGCGGGCACAACGATACTTCTGTTTTCCAGTTTGATAAAATATCTGCTTGAAAATCAGTTTACAAATCTGTACGGATTCTTCTTCGGTCTTATAGTAGTGGCTATCTTCCTCTCTGTTAAGATGCTCAAAGCAAAGAAACCGCACTTTTTAGCCCATTTTTTTCTTGGAGCGCTCATCACCTTAACGCTTACCATGTCGGGCAATCCGGTGCAGGACGCACAAAAAAAGTCTGAGCGCTACAGGATGATGAACGAAGCCGTCCTCTCGGGCGATCTCTCCCTCAGCGAAAGAGCGCCTCTAAAATACAGCGGTATCTATACCGGCAAAGAGCTTATTGAAGCAGGTATCACCGGCAGCATAGTTGTATGTATAGCGATACTGCCGGGGATAAGCGGGTCTCTTGTAATGGTGCTTATCGGCAAATATTATGACGTCATCTCCGCTGTTTCGGGGCTTAAAACTCTTCAGCTTGACTATATCTTATTTTGTACCGTTTTTGGTTTGGGGATGCTCTTGGGAGCGCTTCTCTTTTCAAAGGTGATAAAATTCGTTTTTGACCGTTTTTATAACGCTACTATCTCATTTGTAATCGGACTCCTCGGCGGATCGCTCTACGCGCTGTGGCCTTTTAAGGAGACTGTTATAATGGATAAATACGTCAGAGGGCCGCATGGGATAACTCTTGCTGAGAATTCTGTCATTCAAACAAATATAAACGCTCTCCCGCCGGATGCTTCCGCGTTTATATTCGCGCTGATTTTCTGCTTTGTTGGGGCTGGGGCTATTATGCTGCTGGAGAGGCTTGCGGGGAATAAAAAACCATCGGCTGCCGGTTGATTTAACACGGAGATGAATTTCGTTCCGCAGGGCGTTGCCCTACTCTGTTTGATTGCAGGGCTTTGCCCTGTTTTTCGCTCACCTAAAGGGGGGGGGCGCCTTATTTTTCGTGCCACATGAAATATGGGGTGCTCTTTCCTTCGTCTATATTCCATATGGTATTAAAATTCCAGCCAGTGTAGGTTCTCTGCAATCTCATTAGAGGTACGTGCACCTCCTGTTCTCTCAATATTGTAATTGCGGTATCTGTAACACCGGCGCTGTCCACTGTTATTACGGTATCGGCATATATACTGTCTGCTATTATCTCTGTATTTAACGTACCCCAAAAGCTATTGGCGATTACCGATTTTTGAGAGCGCTCTCCAACAAGCCCCCCCGCTCTGCCTGCCGGCGTATAAATTATATCTCCCGTTGAATAACACCCCGCAACTGTTCCATCGTGCATCTGACCTACAAGCCCGCCGGTAGAACCGTTTCTGCCGTCTACATTTCCGGTTGAATAGGAGTTAGTGATTTGGCTTTGGTAATTATAGCCCACAAGACCGCCGGTGCTGTGAGTCCCAAAAACATCTGCCGTGGAGTAACTGCGGTCTATTGACGCGGTGTCAAGCTCACCTGTCAAACCGCCCACTCTTCCGCCCGGAAAAAGCGTGTCGCTTGATACTGTTCCCTCAGAAATTGAACGGCTGATATGAGAGGATAATATTTTCCCTGCAATGCCGCCCGCATCGCGCCTGCCCCGTACATTTCCTCTAAAAGAGCAGCTGTCAATCACCGAATTTCTTGCGTCTCCAACAATACCGCCCGCGTTTGAATTGCCCCAAATCAGATCCACCTCAACGTGAAGCCTGTGAATTCTTGCCCCCATAATAAACCCAAACAGCCCCACGGTTACGGTATCAGGATTGGGACGGCGGATATAAAGGTTTCTTATTGTCTGCCCCCTGCCGTCAAACTCACCGGTAAAAGGCTTGGTATTTGTACCGATCGGCCTGAATCCCCATTCGTTATTTACGCGGCGGCTCGGCGATGCGTCTATGTCACGTACCAATATATACTTGGTGTCAAGGGGAAGATCCTTATCTGCGCCTATGTTATACAGTTCGTGAAAATTGCGTATCGGGATATAACCGTTATTAATAGCTTCCGCTACAGCTATCGAATCCTCTTCGCTCAGATCGCTGTAGATGCCGTCGGGCTCGGCAGGATTTTTTGTGCACGATGAAATTAGAAGTATTAATACTGATGATGTCAATATCAACAAAATCGATACTTTTAAAAACTTGCTGACGCAGTATGTATTACTCCGGCAGTTAAATGCCGCAACCTCCGGTACAGTGGCCTCACGATGGTTCGTGCAGTCGATGTGCCGGGGGTTGCGACATTTAACTGCCATATTAATAATTGAGTTTTTTTGTGTCATGCAGATAAATATAACTTTTGGCAATAACAGGATACGGCATATTTATTGCCTTTTAACTCTTGTGTGAAATGGTCTGTTTTCAAAGCGGGAGTATGATAAAAAGTGGCTAAAAATTCACAAAATAAAGCTGCGGTGCGTATTGGGATCAGCGGTTCCTATGGGGGGTTTAATCTTGGGGATGAGGCGATTTTACAGGGTATTATCGCGCAGATCCGTGCCGGTTTTAAAGCGCATATTACAGTTTTTTCACGCGACAGCCAAGACACTTTAAAGCGTCACGCGGTAGAAAGGGTTGTCCCCGTCAGAAAAATTAACCGCGAACAGGTGACAGAAGAGATAAAACGGCTTGACGTCTTAGTTCTTGGAGGCGGCGGGATTTTATATGACGCGGATGTAAAGACGTATCTTCGAGAGCCTTTTATAGCGATTGAACATAAAAAGCCCGTTATGGTCTACGCGATAAGCGCCGGGCCGCTTCATGATCCCGTTATGCAAGGATATGTTAAGGAGTGTCTCAACGAGGTTTCACTTATAACCGTGCGGGATCATCACTCCCGGCGTGTGCTTGAAGACGCCGGGGTGCGCAAAAAAATCCATACAAACGCAGACCCCGCGCTTTTACTTGAACGGACAGATTTAAACGACACTGTTTTCATGCGCGAGGGGATAAATTTAAAGCGTCCCTTAGTGGGAATTTCGGTGCGGGAACCCGGGGTCGCGGCTCCCGATATCAAGGAGGAGAGTTATCATCAAATTCTTGCGAACACGGCGGATTATATTATCGACCGCTTCGGCGCCGATGTGCTCTTTATCCCTATGGAGCGCAAAGTGCTTGACTTGCAGCACTCCCACGCGGTTATATCGTTAATGCACAGAGCGCAGAACGTCTCCGTTTTAAGGGGTGATTATACCTCAGGCGAAATGCTCTCAATAATGAGCCATCTAAAGTTCAGCGTTGGAATGCGGCTCCATTTTCTTATCTTCTCCGCGCTTGCGGGGGTGCCGTTTGTCGGGCTCTCCTATTCACCTAAAGTAAATGGTTTTTTAGAGGAGCTGCGTCTTGAAATGCCGCCCTTAAATGTTGTTAACGCCGGAAGGCTTATAGCGCATATCGACCGCGTTTGGGATAACAAAGTCTCTATTATCCAAAAAATAAAAAAGTATATGCCGATTCTTAAAGAGCGGTCAAAACTAAACGGTGCGGCGCTTATGTCGCTTGTTGAGAAGATATCAGAGCGGAAAAATTAATGATATATCAATTAAACGGATTAAAAAATGCCCCCTCTCCCCCGTCCTGAAAACGAAGAGTATCTCTCTTTGCCTCCGCGCAAAGCCCTTGTCGCGCAGAGCTGCGATGTGCTCGTTGCAGGCGGCGGACCTGCCGGTATGGGCGCGGCGATGGGCGCGGCGCAGGCAGGAGCAAACGTAATCCTTGCGGAACGATACGGCTTTTTGGGCGGCAACGCCACAGCCGCGCTTGTTACGCCGATCATGTCTTTTTACACACAGCACTCCCACGATCAGGTAAACGGCGCGGTCACCATGTTCCCTACAGATCACGGCACCGGTGATATAGCTATCGGCGGGGTGCTTCTTGATTTCGTAGAGCGGCTCGTAAAGGCCGGCGGCGCTATTGCGCCCTCGTACAATACCGGATATGTTGTACCGTTTGACCATGAGATATTTAAACTCACAGCTATGGAGATGCTTGACGAAGCGGGCGTACGGGTGCTTTATCACGCGTTGGCAAGCGGAGTTGTTCTTGGTGATCCCGAGTATCCGGCAGTAATATTTGAAACCAAATCCGGCCCCATTGTCATACGCGCGAGAATGGTTATTGACTGCACCGGAGACGGCGATGTGGCGGCTTTTGCCGGCGCCGTGTATGATGTAGGACGTGAAGACGACGGGCTCGTTCAGCCCATGACTCTATATTTCAGGTTAGCTGAATTTCAAAAAACCGCTTTCCAGAATTACATAAAAAAACATCCCGAACAGTGGCGCGGAGTTCACGGTTTGTGGGATCTTGTGGCAAAAGCTCAAATCGATGGAGAGCTTGACCTTCCCCGCGAAGACATACTCATCTTCGGAACCACGCACGAAAAAGAGATAAGCGTAAACAGCACCCGCGTAATCCGCGTTCTTGGCACCGATGTTTGGGATTTGACTTATGCCGAATGGGAAAGCAGACGTCAGATGAGGCATATTGAGGATTTCTTCAAACGCTATGTTCCCGGATTTGAAGAGACATACGTCATCCAAAGCGGTGTACAAATCGGAGTAAGAGAGACACGCAGAATTCAAGGCGATTACACGCTCACAGCTGATGACGTACTTGAAGCGAAAAAATTTGAAGACGCGGTCGCAAGAAGCACTTATCCCATAGACATCCACAATCCAACAGGCCGCGGTACTATTTTAAAACGGGTTAAGACGGGATGTTCGTATGATATTCCTCTTCGCTGCTGTATTCCGCTTGGGCTTGACAACATATTAACAGCGGGACGCTGCATATCGGGAACCCACGAGGCGCATTCATCGTATAGAGTGATGCCTGTCTCAATGGCGATAGGTCAGGGAGCGGGAGTGTGCGCGGCGATTGGGGCGATGAAAAAAATTAAGAGCCGCGAGGTGTGCTATAAATCTGTACGCAAGGAGTTAAGGCGGCAGAGAGCGATAATTTAGAGCCGCCAGTACCCACCGGTTTTAGGCGCGCCGCGAAACTATAGACTGTAAAAGTATAACTGTATGCCGCTTTTACATTCGAAGCGCCGGAAGCGCCGATGTTTAAATCAAGTGAATGATACTGGCATCTTTATTTATTTTACAGTGCCATTAGCGCAATAGCTATGCCTAACGCAAAGTTTTGCCATTCTTGGTAACATTTTTTTGAGGGGGGAATTTTGGGGGGAGCGGCTGCGTTAATTTTAATACGCCATCGTAACGCAATAAAAGCAACTGCGTCCCCAAACATAAAAACGTATATGGGAAGTAGAGGATTCTAAAAAAGTCCAAGTAAGGTAGTTTAATTTAAGTTCAACTCAAATCCGCACTTATCTGTGCAGACAATCTTACGCCCATCTTCTTTTACGGCTTTGGAACAACGCGGACAGAAATTCATTGGAGTGTCTTTTAATAAGATTCGTGGATAATTTTCATTGTTAGCTAATTCACATACATAATTTTTAATTTTACTTGAAAGAATCATTAATGCTTCTTTAGTAATATCGTGTTCCGATAAAGCATGTAATAAATCGTTCTCTATATTTGCAGTAACCCTTTTAGCACTAAGCTTTATTTCGGCATTGCCATACTTTTTAGTATATTCAAAATTAGCATATCCTATTGAAATATAAAAAATCAATCTATATGCTATATGTACGTTTACATCTTGCGAAAGAGTCCAATTTTCAGCTCTAAAAGGTTTATACTTTAGAATCCAATAGGCAACAATTGATATTTTTTTTACTTGGTTTATATTGAAATTATGATAGTATTTATAATACGCTTCTCTTTGATGTAATCTCTTAATAACATCGTTTATTTTACTTTGGGAAAATCCCAATTTGACAGACGAACTTTTTAAATTTTTATCATAATAACATTTAACCGCATTGTAAAGCATCATCCTTTTGTTATCAAGATATTCTTTTTCTGGTCCGGTATATCTTGAACTCATGATTATTTTCCCTCATCGTATATTTTTTGTCCTGATAACACCAATTCAAACTCATCAATTTCTTTCCCATTTTCATCTACTAAGGGATCATTTTGTAAATTATTATTTTTAGCACAAAATGCTTCGTACGCTTCTTTTGTTAATGGTGTTTTCAGCTCTTCAAAATCTACATAATCGCTGCTCATACTTTCCTCCTTATTGTGAATTATATTTTCTATGATTAATTGTCCTGTGAATTGAATAATCGAATCATGAAAATCAAACTGTGGGCCAAGTAATCACTTTATTTCGGTCTATGCGGCCCAACTTGAACTACGATTACTACCATCATATCAATAAAAACTATGCTACATCTTGTGCTTTAAGCACTCGCACCCACCAACTATTGTGTTTGTTAAATAATCATAACTTAATAATATAAATAATCGCAAGGGGTTGAAGCAATAACATAATTCAAATAAAATCAATAATATACCGCATAACTTTAAACAATGTCAAAAGGATTACGATTTGGCTATGCTTTACTCTTTTAAGAAAATACCCGCACATATTGAACTCTGAACGGTCAAAATTTATCTTATAAAATACCCGCACATATTGAACTCTGAACGGTCAAAATTTATCTTATAATATGGTATAATATGCAATCTACACTAAAAATATGCACGTTGATGGGTATTTGTAGTTATTTCTGTTGACTGGTACAGGGAGCTGAATCATGAGTAAGTTGTTGTTTAGTGGGCTGTTGGGCGCGAAAAAAGAGCGAAGCATAAAGAACGTGTTGGCGTTTTCCTTGATGATTCTGTTGTCAGGAACGATGTCTTGCGCGGCACAGACTCAAACCCAAAACACGACACCGCCGGTTCAGCAACAACCGGCTCGTCAGCCGTCAACGCCATTATCATTACCACAGGCTCAACCATTGGCGCAAGCTCAACCGCAACAAGCAGCGCCGCCACAACAGACTTCGCAGCAGCAAACCGCGCCACCACCGCAAGCTGCACAAGCGCCTAAACCTAAAGTTGCAGTATACGTAACTGGCGGTAAAACTGCCAATGAAAATCAGGCATTGAGCGCAAGAATAACCCACGCTCTTGTAGGCAGCGGACAATACAGAACGATAGAACGCTCTGATGCTTTCTTAGATCAGGTTGCAAAAGAGATGATTACGCAGAGAAGCGGTGCGATTGATGATAGGCAAATCAGTGAGTTGGGGCGGCGCGCTGGAGCGGATTTTGTTTGCATAGGTGAAATAGTTGAAGCGTTTGGCGCTCATCAAATATCGGCTCGTATAGTGAATGTTGTAACTGTTGAAGTGATCGCTTCGGGGTTGGCTTCCGGCCCGTTAAGAACTATGGAAGACCTTGCAACGCTTTCTAATCAGGTTGTAACATCGCTACTTGGCTATTGCTCTTTCTTTCCGGCAATTGCTTTGGGACCTATTGCGGAGCATTTGACGTTGGGGAGATAATCAACTAAAGACACGAGGCATTTTTGGCCGCCGCCGTTTTGGGCGTACTCCCATAGTATAAATTTACGGTATGTGGATTGCTGTCACTTATATATTCAAATAGTATGTTGACTTTTTGAGATAAATTCATTATATTTATTATATTGATATCAGACGAAAGTCAGACATTGGCCGCATTGGTTTTACCAGTGCGGTTAACCTCGGCAAGCAAAGTCCGTGGGATGTCTGACTTTTGTTTTTCTGCTGAAATGCTGTAAACAAAATTGCCGTCCAGTTTTTCTTTTACGTCAATCGCCGGCCAAATCCAATGTAACCCGCCTGTCAGAAGCAGACCCTTTTCGATTTCCAGCCATCAATTTAGACGCGTCAGTTCTGATATTTTGATCAGGATCATACGTTGGGTCAAATTTG
>WRCH01000071.1 GCA_009784115.1 Chitinispirillia bacterium | reverse complement strand
GGTCGATACTTTTCACTACGATAGTATCACCACGTCTCACTTTTTTAAGCAGCCGTAAATATGCAGGACGATTAAAATCTTTGCCGGACTGTTTGTCTAAATAGATATTGCTGTCCTGTATACCAAAATCCAGCATGGCAGCAAGCTGTCTATCCTCATTTTGCTCACGGGAAGATACCCTGCAATAGGCATAAATTTGTTTCATTGTACCGCTCCTTTTAGATATGTTTACCACCTTTATAGAGCGGTAAAAATATCTGATTTTGCAATATTAAATACAACGGACGGAAAAAGTAACTTTTTGAGTGTGGAGATTTGAAGAAGCGAAAATTAAATGTCGTATCGCTTCCGGCAGAAGTATTATTGATTAATTGACCGCATCGTACACATTCATATATTATTTTACAGATGTGTACGGTGCCATATTAGAGAGCTTTTTATTATGGCACTAAAGAAAATCGGTACAAACAAATGGCGCATTAACGTCTCGTGCTTGGATAAAACTAAGGGTTGTCCCGTAGGAAGCAAGCTGCCTTTACCGGAACGAGAAGCCGTCTGTTGGTATTGATAAATGAATCGCTAACAATTGGATATCAAGTGGATAATTCATCGATATTACCTAAAATATTTTGCAGGGAGGATTTATGTTTGCTGTCAAAAAAGCAATAACTCTTGTTGTTCTGTTTGGTTTGATAACGTCCGCACAGGCGTACTCGTGGCAGAATTTGTATCCAACCTATAGCGGTTTAGCTTTTGGGGATGATAAATTTGTAGCTGTGAGCACAGACGGGCTGATTAAGGTCTTTAATAACGAAGGCGCCGATCAGCAGCCTCAGCGTTTTACTCCCCACTCCATTTACGCGGCCGCTTTCGGCGATGGGATGTTTCTGCTTACCCATAGCATAATTGGTGATTCAAAGAACTCGTCGCTTAAATCTGCAGACGCTACAGGCTGGACCCCTGTTTTCGGTTTAAGTTCTCACGCCTGCACAAAGCTCACTTTTGGAAGAAACGGTGTGTTTGCGGGTATAGGCGAAGGTAATAAAATATTTGTGTACGAAGATGAATTTGGGTGGGACGAACAGCCCAACACAAATAACCTGGCTAATATCACTTACGGTTTAGGCGCTAACCGCTATGTTGCGGTGGGCAGTACAATCATATCTGCCAGCAGTCCAATGAGCACTTGGGCCGCCGCGAGCGTGAGCGATCAAAATTTAAGCGTTGCGGCATTTGGAAATGTTGAAGGGACTTCAACATTTGTAGCTTACGGTTATACAGGAACAACAGTATCGCTTTATACTTCGTCAAATGGAACCTCGTGGAATCAACAGTCCGCAAGTGGTATACCCGCGGGGATGGCGGATATGACTTTTGGCAACGGTACATTTGTAGCTGTTGGAGCAAGAGGAACAACTGCCCGCTCTGCAAACGGAACTTCGTGGACTGCTGTGCCAAGCGGCAGCGATGATAATTTTACCGCGGTAAGGTTTGGAGACGGGGTGTTCATGGCGCTTGGAGCCGGCGGCTCGGTTTATCTATCTATCGATAATGGAACAAGCTGGGAACGTAAAATCGAAGGCAAGGTAATGTCATACAGTCAAATCGCTTTTGGCGGCGGACTGTACATGGCGGTTGGAGACAGCGGCGCGATTGTCTCCTCTGACGGCAAGAACTGGACAAAAAAATATGCGGAAAATTTAAAAGGCTTGACGGGCGTAACATACGGAAAAGAGATGTTTGTTGCCGTTAGTAATACGGGCAATATTTTCATCTCCAAAAATAGCGGTGCGGATGATTGGGAGCTTGTTGATCTCACAGATGAGCCTCTTATGGGAGTAGCGTTTAATGATGTAAGCGGAAATTTTGTTGCCGTGGGAAAATTCGTCAGTTCAAACCCTACTGTTATGTATACTTCTGCCGACGGGATCACATGGACTAGACGTCCTGGACAAAATATCGGGTGGACTACCGCAAATATGCACCCAACATCAATCGCTTTTGGCAGCGGCAGATTTGCGGCAGGAAGCAGCGTCGCCGGCAGAATTTTTCATTCTGAAAATAACGGCCTCTCTTGGACACTAATAGAGGTACCTGAGGCGGCCAACAATGGGTTGAGGGTAGCATCGATGAATTTTGCTAACGGCAAATTTACAGGCGCTCTTGAAGTTGTAGCCAGCGGTATCGCCAGTAATAAGATAGTCTCTTCTGACAACGGAACAAGCTGGGTGGTATTTGATGTTCCTCAGCCTGTGCGCTCTGTTACTTACGCAAGCGGCCACTACATCGCTGTTGGGGATGGAGGCAGAGTTTTTGCCTCAACCAACGGGCAGAGCTGGAGCCTGCGGGATATGGCTACAAATAGAAATCTGCGGACAGTTTTCAGCGGTGCGGATAACGTACTTCTTGCGGCAGGCGCGTCGGGGGCGCTGCTTTATTCAGAAACCGGGCTGCTCTCGGTACGCCCTCAAAGTTCAATAAAACAAACTGCGCGAAACAGTGCAAGAATGAGTGTTGACGCGCAAAGATCAATACCAAAACTGACACTTTCATTCAATGCGCCCGCAAATGCAAAAATCTCGTTTTACTCACTCAACGGTAAAAGGCTCTATACTCATCATTTAAAAGCGGGTGAGAGAAGCGTATCGCTGCCAAAACGCATCACGCAAAACAGTGTGGTGATAGCGCGGTATGTTGGTGATGATCAGAAATTTTCTCAGAGGTTTCAGTTTGTGAGGTAGTTTTGGCACGATGTTAGCTCCTTCTGTAATTACATACGCCAACCGTTTTATATCCGGCGGGCGTATAATAATTTAATCAGGAGGTAACTATATGTTGCGTAATATTTGTTTGATTACTCTTAGCGCCTTTGTGTTGGTTTTTGCGGCAGGCAGTAAGACTAACCCCAGAGAGCATGGCGGGGATGGACGCGGAATGTCACATGAACTTACAGGTACAATTACTTCGCATGACAGAAGCAATAACAGTTTTGTTATTGATGATAAAGACACGATTTATTATAACAACCAAACTGTTTTTCACCCTGAACACGCGAAAGACGCAATTCTTGCCGTTGGCGCCAAGGTGAAAGTTAAATACATGAACCGTGAGGGCGACAAGGTAGCGGAACGTGTTGAGATGGCAGCACCTGAAAACAGACGCAGCAGCGCCGATAAAGATAAGGACAAAGACACTACAAAAAATAAGAACAAGAGCGCAACTGACGACAACAAGGACAACGCTAAAAATAAGTCAAAAGACGGAACTAAAGATAAAGCCGACAAAGATAAAGACGGCAAAAAGCATGAAAAAGGAGAGCCTAAAACAAAAGAGCGAGGTAAAGACCGCGGTGCAGAGCCTGATTCCGTTCCATATCCGGAACATGAAGGCGAAGGCTGGTAACTTCTAACCATCCTTAATTTCTCAAAAACCGAGGCTGTCCTTTAGGACAATCTCGGTTTTTTTAACTGTGATCAGCGGGACGTGAGATTCCCTCCCAATCAGTAAATATCGCGTGGTAATAACGCTGCGGCTCTCTTGGCTCGAAAAGTTTTTGCATTTTAGCACCCTCATCATATATTATATTTTCTCATCATGGCTAAAGTTGGAGTTTCACGATTAGACTTTCTCTCCTCTCTGCGCTCAATACCCGGTTTAGGCCCTAAACGGTTAGCAGCCCTTGAAGCTGCCGGGCTTAAGACTATTGGGGATCTGCTCTATTATTACCCTGTAAAGTATATAGACCGCTCAAAGCAAACCGCACTCAAAAATATAAACAAATTTCATGATGATACCGTAACAGTAAGCGGCACTGTGGAGAGGGCGCGGCTTGAGCCCGGACGTAAACTGCGTTTTAGAATTATGATACGGGATGATGAGGGCGCAACCCTTGAAGCGATTTGGTTTGCGGGTGCGCTTTATCAGTCAAAAAGCATAAAAATAGGTGACTGCCTTGTTCTCACCGCTAAAATAAACCATCATGTAAAAGCGCAGATGGTTCATCCATTAGTCGAAAAAGTTAATGAAAATGGGATGATCAGCCCTGTTTTGTCAGTCTATAGCATTAAGGATGTAATGCGTGAGGCGGGAGTTAATCAGAGATTGCTTCACAAATCAATCGCGTGGATATTTAAAAATGTTGATAATTATCCTCAGGTGCTTCCGGCGGCTATAGAACAAAAACACGCGTTTCCCGCGTTGAAGGATTGTCTTGAAAATATCCATTTACCGAAGGATATCTCTTGCCTTGACAAATACTGGTATCGGCTTAAGTATGAGGAGCTTTACAAACTCGCACTTACACTGCGCTGGAACAAAAGGAAATTCGCGCTTCCCGGATACTCTGTGAACGCGGGTGATTTGTATGAGAAGATGCGCGCCTGTCTGCCGTTTACCCTGACTGATTCGCAGGAAAAAGCAGTAGCTGTTTTACACGGTGATTCTTCTAAATCAACGAGAATGCACCGGCTTCTTCAGGGTGACGTTGGAAGCGGTAAAACGGTGACAGCTCTAATGGCCGCTCTCCCAGCGTTAAACAGCGGGCTTCAGGTTGCGTGGATGGCGCCCACCGAGGTTCTTGCGAAGCAGACTCACGCAGTTATTGAAAAATATCTTTGTCATCTTGGAATTACTGTTGGTTATATAGGCGCGGGTAATTCACCGGAAAAATCACAAAACTTAAAGATGCTTGCCTCCGGGGAATTGAAGTTTGCCATAGGTACCCACGCGCTTTTTATACCGTCTGTGCGGTTTAGTAAGTTAGGAATGATAGTAATTGATGAACAGCACAAATTCGGTGCATCGCAGCGCCTTGCTCTTCAGGAGAAAGGGCCTCAGAGCGATTTTCTGCTTATGTCCGCAACCCCTATCCCTCAAACGCTTGCCAAAACACTTTACGGTGATCTTGACACTGTGGAAATACATACGCCGTCAGCCCGCGCGCCGGTATCCACGCATATCGTTCCCGACGGTAAACGCGGCGATATGGAGAAATTTCTCCTCGAGCAAATAAAAAACGGTTCCCGTGTGTTCTATGTAGTACCGCGCATAGAGCAGGATGACGAGGTACAGGATGAATCAACGCTTAAAACAGTAGACTCTGTTGCTGATAAGCTTAAAACAGGGACGCTTTTTAGCGTACCGATTACACGGCTTCACGGGCAGATGTCAAGCGATGAGCGCGATAAAGCGATCGGCGCATTTAAAAATGGAGACCCCGGCATTATGGTCTCAACAACGATCGTAGAAGTTGGAGTTGACATAAGCGACGCCACGGTGATGGTGATTGAAAACCCTGAAATTTTTGGCCTTGCGCAGCTTCATCAAATAAGAGGACGTGTTGGCAGAGGAGAGAAGCAATCGTATTGCTTTTTACTTCCCGGAAATTCTGTGAATGAACATAGTGTAAAGCGGCTGAAGTTTTTAAAGGAGTGCCATGACGGTTTCGCGCTGGCGGAATGGGATCTTAAAAACCGCGGCCCGGGGGATGTTTGCGGGAGCAGGCAGTCGGGTTGGGATGATCTAAAATGCGCGGACATTCTTGAAGACGCAAAACTATTTAGCGAAATATTGCGGGAGATCAACACCATTTTTGACTCTGCATACCTCACTTAAGCGCTTGAAAACACTCCTAAAACTCATCTTTTTCAAAAAAAATTGAAAAAGTTCATTTTTTTATTTAAAACAGGTTTAACATTTATTATATTATCCAGTTATTTTATATATTAAGGATTACAGGGCAGTGGCCCTGAAACACTAACCAAAGTAAACAAAAACGAGAGTCTGGAATAATGATAGCATTAATTATAGTTTGTTGTTTGTACATTCTCTGCTCACTTCTTCTGCTTGGCTACGGCCTGCAGTGTTACATATTAACATTTCTGTTTTTGCGCAAGAGAAAAGAGACACTCGCACGTCAGCGCGAAACAATGATGCACTATTATTCTGTCAGCGATGAGAATGCTTTCCCAAAAGTTGTCACCCAGCTTCCGATGTTTAACGAAAAACTTGTGGCTTGCCGCGTGATTGAAGCCGCCGCGGCTATGGACTACCCCGCCTCACGCCACGAGATTCAAGTACTTGACGACAGCACAGATGAAACAAGAGGCTACGTTGATCAGACCGTCGCGAAGCTCAAAGCTAAGGGTGTAAACATAACAACTATCCGCCGCGAAGACCGTGTAGGTTTTAAGGCCGGCGCGCTGCAGAACGGACTCAACTACACAGACGCGGAATTCATAGCGATATTTGACGCTGACTTTGTACCTACTGTTGACTTTCTCAAAAAAGGCGTCGCGTTCTTTGTTGACAAACCTCAAATCGGACTTGTTCAGGGGCGTTGGACTCATCTTAACAAAAAAGAATCACTCATTACCCGCGGTCAGGCGATGGGTATCGATGGTCACTTTATGATTGAACAGGCTGCCCGCAGCTGGAACGGCCTCTTTATGAATTTTAACGGCACCGCGGGAATCTTCAGAAGAGAAGCGATTGAAACAAGCGGCGGATGGCAGCATGATACATTGACAGAAGACATGGATCTCTCTTACCGTATGCAGCTTGCCGACTGGAAAACCGAGTATGTGCCGGATTTGGCCGTACCCGCGGAAATTCCTGAAGACATGAACGCTTTCAAAAATCAGCAGTTCCGCTGGGCGAAAGGTTCTATCCAAACAGCTATCAAAATCATCCCTTTACTTAGAGAGAAGAAAGTATCGCCTTTCAAGTTTATGCAGGCGGTACTGCACCTTACTCATTATGTAGTGCACCCTCTTATGCTGATGATCGCGGTGCTCACCATGCCGGTATTATTTTTTGTAAAAGTGACGCTTGCTCCTCTGTGGTTTGTTCTTATAGTGATTGCAATGATTCTTGCCACAAGCGGTCCGTCTACAATGTATATGGTCTCTCAGCATTATATAGGTAATAGGGCGCGGAAACAATTTATTTTGATTCCGGCAATGATGCTTATAGGTACAGGACTTGCCGTTAACAACGGAAAGGCTGTGCTTGAAGCGCTCTTTAAAAAAGAGTCCCCTTTTCACCGTACTCCTAAAAAGGGTGAGTCTAAGGGAAAAGCAGGCTACAAGCCGTTGAAAGATATCACCCCTGTTATAGAGATATGTATGGGAATTTACTGCTTTACCGGTCTTAAAATGTTTTTGGGTTATACAAACTTTTTAGTTTCGCCATTTTTAACACTTTACGCCTCAGGTTTTATTTTTGTAGGGATATTGTCCATTGCTCATTTCCGTCATCCGGAGACTATTGACATAAAGTTAAGGCGGGCGTCGTCACCGATTATTAAAACAATGTGCCTGCTGTCACCGCTTCTTTTCCTTTTGTAAGGCCAAAATAAACATAGGGCGTCTCTCAAACAGAGATTTAATCCGATTGTCGTTAAGATGCACGACACGGCATAAGACTTATTACGGCGCTGTGAATATCAAAGAACACAGACCCAAAACCGCAGCTTCAAAATAGTTCTTTGATCTATTAACTCCATTATGCTATACTTTCCGCAGAAAGAAGATGTTTTATACCCTCTATCAGGCGCGATTCTTCCGCTGATTCATTGATCACATCCATACGTAAATATTCACCAAATTCGGTGAGCAGGCCGGAATCTTCTATGTACTTTTGCACCTCTGTTTTTTGACCGGCGCTGTAGCTATGCTCTGCTATCGTTATACCTACGCGGCTTGCGTAGGATAGAATTTTTCTAAGCTCAGGAAGAGCTTTTTCCCCTACCGCATCCCAGTCATCACCATCTGTTCCCTGAAAAACAAAGATGTTATACTCCTGCGCAAGATTTTCCTTTTCGACAATATCATTTATAAGCTCATATCCGGCGGATACCTGTGTTCCTCCTGCAACTTTTGAGTTGTAATAACTATAAAAGTCAGGAACCTCTCTCGCTTCGGTATCATGAACGATAAAGCGTGTTTCCACCCGTTTTGCGTATTGGTAAAGAAGCCAACTGTAGATGAGCACATGCTGTGCGACAACAAGTTCCGTACATTTACCCGCCATAGAACCGGAGTAGTCTCTCAAAAAGAAAACCATCGCCTGCGACTCGTAATCTTTCTCGCGTGACAATACACGATAAACCTTGTCTTTTGGTGATACCAAAAAATCAGAGGTATTTATATTTGCCATATCGGCGATGCGCTCTAAACCTATATTGGTTTCGATTACTTTACGCAAGGTAGCTTTTTTGTCAAGCACCTGACCAAAGCCGCGGTTCTTATCGGTAATATCATAAACAAACCGAGTGAGCGCGCGCTTAGTGCCGCGGTCTTTAAGGTTGGGTAACTGGAATTGCTGGGTTAGAACGCGCCCCAAATCATAAGCGCTCGATTCCATCTCATGGCCCGACCCATTGCCCCCGCCCGCACCGTTTCCATCACCCTGCTGCTCGGGGCGAATCGGCTGCTCGCCAATCACTTCGCCCTCTTCACCCTGACCGCTTCCGCCCGCCTGACCCTCTTGCGACGAGTCGCTCACAGAGTCGTGCATCAGTTTTTCTTCAACTGTAGACGGCACAATAACAACAGAGTCGCTTGCGCCGCGTCCCGGTTTAAAGAGACGGCCTACACGAATTTTGCGCGGAAAGCCATCCTCTTCACGCTGACGGTCGCGCTCTAAAAGTTCATCAATTGTAGGTGTTTTACTCATTCTCAATTCTCATCTTCCTGTGTGCAGAAGTATTCGATTGTTTTCTGCGCGCATGTGGTGCAGTAGTTGAGTTTCTCAAACATCGTCTCTACCATTCGGTCATAAAGCTTTTGGTTCTCATCATTTGTTCTATTGGCAAGAGCGCCAACAAGACTGCCTGCTCCCGCGATATCACTTTTTAGTCTGACATCGGTGACAGCTTTCACAAGTTCAAGATTGTCCATAAAGTCATATCCCGGATTGAGCGATATTTTTTGACCGTAGATTTTTCGTATTGACGTACGGAATGTGTCCCGCTGTTCACGAGTTTTAAGCCCCAGCCTCTCTTCAACACTGTTAATATACCGTTCATCTATTTTCAATGCCTTAAGCTCACCGTTTTGAGGATCTTTATATTTCCACATGCGGTCAGGCCCAAGGTTCTCAGCGTCTATACCGATGATCATATTGACATAGTTCATAACGTCTTTTCGGATAGCCTGCGGCTCGTCCATGTAGGCGTTGAACATCTCGGTCATTACTCTTTCACGATACAGCCCTTTTGCAACCTTCAAATCTTCAAGATATTTTTTTCTATCGTTAGGATCCGGCACATAGTCAAGCACCACTCGCTCGCACGCTTTGAAGACGTCATAAGAGAACATACAGCGTCCCTCGTTAGTCTCACTGCTCTCGATTAAGAGCTGAATCGCGCGGCCAAGGTTTCTCTGTCCGAGTCCTTTTTGTCCAAATCTTTTTACGATAGACGGGTCTTGATTCAAAGTATCAATAACTTCTGCTAATGTCTTTATACTCTTTTCGCCCGCAACTTCACCAGCCGATAATTTAAGCATCTCAATAGGCGTAAGCTTTTCGGAACGCGGCAGACGCGTAAGCACAACCGCTACCGACGCGGCATAGTTAAGGTTAGGGTCCAGATGCAGCTTCTCCCTGTTAAGAGTTGTACGTGATTCCGAACCGATTGTGTACTTAGTCAATGATTTCTGCAATCTGTAATTTGTGTTGTGAGAAACATAACAAATTCTGCACCTGTCAATAATAGGCGCCTCCTCTTTTTCAGAGAGAAATCTGTTGAACTCCGAGTTGTTAGATGTCGCGATAATAAGCGTATCTATAGGCCATTTAAAACCGTCAATCTCAATTGTACGGTTTTGGATAACTCCCAAATACACCTGAACAAGATCTTTTTTGTTTTTGTAAATCTCGTCGCTGAAATGAATCCCGCCTCCGGCCACTCTTGCGAGCGCTCCGCGGCGTAAATCAAATCGGTATGGATTATTTGTGTCTGAAATGTGGAGAAGTCTTTGAATAGATTCTTCACCAAGAAGATCCACTGCCGAAGAGGTCATTTTATCTTTTGCGGGATATTTTCCGGTTATCGTACCAAGACTCTCTGAAAGAGGCACCGGCACAATCTCTATAAAAGAGAGCATCTCTTCGGGCTTGCCGTTAGTATGCTGTTTTATCTCATTCCAGATATAACCGCTGCACGCTCCAAGGGGCCGGTAGTTATTATAGAGCGTCTCGGTCTCCTCATCGCTGAATCCGCCGAGTTTTGCCAAAATCTCTTGAGACGCGCTTCTTGTATCAGCCATATTCATAGCCAAAATGAGCGGGTCTTCATAAGTTTGAGATTCAATGGTTTTTATTTTGCCATAGGAACCGAGTTTGTCAAGATTAACAAATCGGAAACTGTATTTTCGATTAGCATCTAAAGCAAGAAACTCTCTATATCGTGTGCACAGGAATTCAACAAAAAATGTTTTTCCGTTTCCCGGCTCTCCAACAAGTACAAATGCCATTTCCGCAGATGAGCCGTTTTCAGCCGCGTCTTTAACATAAGATACAAAGCTGTTGATCTCGTCGTACATCCCTATAACGGGCTTTTTTCCTGTACGGAAAATGCTGAAATCATAAGTTGTTTTGCCGTTGACTACAACTTTATCAATCGGGCTTTCCAAAATCATCCGCGCTACGCCTTGGAACGCATTTTCAAATACCCGTTCTTTCTTTTTAACTGCTGTCAAGTGCTGAAGCAGACCGCCAAGGTTCTGTGAACCCATATTTATTCCTCCCGAAAGCGTCAATGTTTATGTAAAATGCACGCTTGTTGGAGATATACGATTACTCAGCGGGAAATATTATGATAAATATTTTACTTGCGGAATTTTTGTTGACAAATGCAAATATTATGCAGCCATGTAGGAGTAAATGAATCAGCACAAATTTAAGACATAAAAAATAACTCAATTACGAATAACCGCGCACACACTGCGCAATCTCTTTCATTACCTCTAACCCACCTGAGCTTTGCAGCAGATTACCTGTAACAATTATATCCGCGCCTGCGTCAAGTTTCTCAAGCGCTGCAGCTTTGTCTCTGATTCCGCCGCCTACTATGATAGGAATATCAACGCAGGAGCGTACCGCTTTTATCATTTCTGGCGGAACAGTGAGCGTGGCTCCGCTTCCTGCTTCAAGATATATCATGTGCATTCCAAGATACTGAGCGGCGAGAGCGTGCGCGGCGGCAATGCCCGGTTTGCCGCGGGGTAATGGGCGTGTGTCGCTCATAAATTCTACCGACGTTACAGCGCCCGATTCTACAAGCATGTAGCCTGTAGCTATGGGCTCTAAGCCGTATTGACGGATGATAGGAGCGGCCTTTACATGTTCACCGATTAAGTTTACAGGATTTCTACCGGAGATAAGCGATAAGTAAAGCAACGCGCTTGCGTGTTTTGACAATTGAGTAGAATCGCCGGGGAAAAGAATCACCGGAATATCTACCGCTTCGCGTAAGTGTTTGACAAATTCATCTGTATGATTTGTATGTAAAAGACTGCCGCCAACAAGAAGCGCAGACACGCCGTTTTCCTCTGATGAACGCGCCGTGGCCGCGGCCTGCTCAATAGTAAAATCGTCAGGATCAAGCAGAACCCAATGAGCGCGCTGACCCTTTTGTTTAGCCTCAATAATTTTACTGCGAACAGGAGCGTTTATCATGATTTGCGTTCTGCTTTCTCCGAAAGGATTTTTTCTACATCACTCAATGCTTCAGAAAGTTTTGTCGGATCCTTACCGCCCGCCTGCGCGCGCGTAGGCGTTCCGCCTCCGCCGCCTCCGGCGCGTTTAGCCGCTGTCCTTACAAGATCACCGCAGTTTACGCCAAACTCCGCTACCGCCTGGTCACCTGCGCCGGCGGCAAACATAACTCCGCCGCTTACTTTTGCGCCTATTACTATCACTACGTCAACATACTCTTTTTTACTGCGAAGTTTATCCGAAACAGCGTCAATAATACTGTTAAAAGAGTCTTTGTCAAGCTCGCCCATATCCTTTACGGCAAAGGGAAGCGCGATTCCATTGTGAAGCGCGTCATTAAGCAGCTCCTCTATCGTATCGGCAGCTTTGGCGGCAGACAAACTTTTCACTTTGCTTTCTAACTCTTTGACTGTGTCAAGAATACCCTGCGCTCTTTCGGTTAATTTATCCTGTGATGTTTTAAGCATCAGCGCAAGTGTGGAAGATGCTTTTTCTTTGTCAATAAGATATTGAACCGCGGCGGCTCCTGTTATCGCGGTTATACGGCGCACGCCGGCAGAGATACTCTCTTCGCCGAGGATGTGGAACAAGCCGATTTCGCCCGTGTGCGACACGTGTGTTCCGCCGCATAACTCTTTGGACTTATCGTCAATCGTTACCACTCTGACCTTGTCACCGTACTTCTCACCAAAAAGCGCTGTAGCTCCTTCCGCTTTTGCGGCGGCTGTATCTTTCAACTCGGTTGTTACTTTAGAATTATTCATTATCCAATTGTTGACAACTGTTTCTACTTTAGCAATATCATCAAAAACCAACCCTCTAAAGTGAGTAAAGTCAAAACGCAAGCCGGTATGATCAACCCGTGATCCCGACTGCTGTACATGGTCACCCAAAACGCTGCGCAGAGCAGACTGCAAAAGGTGAGTTGCCGTGTGATTTCTGCGCGTAGCAATACGCTGCGCATTGTCAACGCTTGCTGTTAATGATTTTTTCAAATCATCATCAGACAACACGCTGTTTGACTTAACACGATGTATAACAAGATCATTCCACTTAAAAGTATCCTCAACAACCGCTTCTTTTCCTGACGAGGTGACCAAAATACCTTTATCTCCCATTTGTCCACCAGATTCGGCGTAGAAAGGCGTCTTATCAAGGATTAAAAGATATACAGGCGATCCGCTCTCATCGCTTACTGCTTTATAACGGCATACGTTCACACTTGCGCTGTCATTATCATACCCTAAAAATTCCGTTCCGCAAACTTCACGTAAAGTCGTCCACCCTTCGGGAGTCAACCCATCCTCATTGCCTTTGCGCGCTTCACGGGCGCGCTCTTTTTGCTGACCCATTAACTTTTCGTAACCGGCTTCATCAACGCTTAACCCTTTTTCAGACGCCATGAGACGGGTAAGATCCATAGGAAAGCCGTACGTATCATAAAGCGCAAATACATCCGCTCCGCTGAGCATTTTTTTGCCTTTTTCGGCGGATGATGATACCATCCCGCTAAACTTCTCTATACCCTGTTCAAGCGTCGCGCCAAATCTCTCCTCTTCAGAACGGATCACCTCTTCAAGATACATCCGCCGCTGCGCGATTTCAGGAAAAGCGCTGCCCATATTGTCAATAATGACAGGTATCAATTTGTAAAGGAACGGCTCTTTAAAACCAATCTCACGGCCAAACCTGTAAGCTCTGCGCAAAAGACGTCTAAGCACATAACCCCGCCCCTCATTAGACGGAAACGCGCCGTCAGTCACGGCAAAAACAAGCGCTCTTATGTGATCGGCGATAACACGAAACGGAGTGCCTGCTTCACCGCCATCATAAGGAATTCCTGTCATCTTAACAAGTTCTTTAATGATAGGCTGAAAAAGATCAGTATCATAATTAGACTCCACACCCTGAATCACAGATACTATACGCTCAAATCCCATCCCTGTGTCAACATGTTTTGCCGGAAGCGGAGTGAGTGATCTATCCTTTTCACGATTGTACTGGATGAAAACCAAATTCCAAAGTTCACGATACCGCGCATTCTCTCCGTTGACGCCTTCAACAGGATCATTATAAGTACTCTCACGCGTCGCTTCGTCCCCTATGTCAAAATGAATCTCTGAACAGGGGCCGCACGGACCAGTCTCACCCATCTCCCAAAAGTTGCTTTTGTCACCAAAGCGCATGATCCGGTTGTGAGGAATATCCGTCTCTGTTTTCCAAATCTGCTCCGCCTCGTCGTCGCCGTCGTGAATCGTCGCAAAGAGACGGTCTTTTGGAAGTTTCCACACTTTTGTAAAAAGTTCCCAAGCCCATACGATCGCTTCTTTTTTGTAGTAGTCGCCAAATGACCAGTTGCCAAGCATCTCAAAAAATGTGTGGTGATAGTGATCTCTTCCTACTTCTTCAAGATCATTATGTTTGCCTGACACGCGCATACACTTTTGAGAGTTTGCCGCTCGTTTTAATCCTTTTGGATTATCGCCCAAAAATATGGATTTGAACTGATTCATACCCGCATTTGTAAAGAGAAGCGTGGGATCGTCCTGCGGAACAACCGGAGCGCTTGATACTGTTGTATGGCCGCGATCGGCGAAGAATTTGATAAATTCGCCGCGAATTTCGTTTGACGTTTTCATTTTGTGATTTGTACCTGTTTTAACTGTGATCGTGCCTGTGCACGTTTTTTTGGTAACTTGAAATTTTTACGCCAGCTCTTCTTCCGGTTCCTCTGCGTCAACGGATACCGGAACATCGCCGCGTCTTTTTGCCGCTGCTTTTTCTCTTACTTTTGTCTCTATTTT
>WRCH01000070.1 GCA_009784115.1 Chitinispirillia bacterium | reverse complement strand
GTTTAAACGGCGCGCGAAATTGTGAGTTTTTTAAAAATCTCAAATTACGTGAGGAAAATTCTCAAACTATGCGCGCCGTTACAGTTGCCGAAAGTTATTTGATGAAACCCCATTGGGATAAGGAGAAATTCGGGCTGAAAGCCCATAATCAGTACCATAGGGCAGCGCCCTATGCGATTTCATTAAATTGCCCTATGAACGTCTTTTCATTCCTAATTTTTCTTAATAGAAATAATTATACAATAATATTTGTACTATTTCATTAAATACATTATTTTTATTGCGCAATGAACGTATCTGCGATGCGGTTAATTTTATATCAGGCTATAATAAATGAATATCCATAAATTCGCCGAACATGAAGATTTGGACGCTGCTCTGCAAAAAGGGGAACCGATTCTTGCGGCAATCTCTTTTGACGGAAAAGACGCGTACATGGGGCACATTGACGAGTGCATGGAGCATCATATACTGTTTGCAAAGAGCGGATTATCAGCCGGTGATATTGACAAATATTATCGCATAGTATTTGATAGCGACGGCGCGATCTCTGCGTTTCTTGCTGAACTGGGTCTGCTTATTGATATCAAAATTCCAAAACGATACAGACGCCATTTAAACGATTTGGATTAGACAACACTAACATTTAACATTTCATAAATAACAAAGAGGAACTCTAACAAAAATGGCTGCTGAAAAATTTATCTACTACATGAACAGGATGACCAAGATCCATCCGCCGAAAAAAGAGGTGCTCAAGGATATCTCTTTGTCATTCTACTATGGCGCAAAGATCGGCATCATAGGCACAAACGGTTCCGGTAAGAGTACGCTTTTAAAGATTATGGCAGGAATCGACACCGAGATTTTGGGCGAAGCGTGGCTTGAGCAGGGGAGAACCGTAGGGTATCTTCCGCAAGAGCCGCAGCTTGATGAAAGTCTTGACGTAAAGGGAAATGTGGAGCTTGCGGTATTGTCTACCCGTAAACTTTTGGAAGAGTACGAAGAGGTCACGGCGGCGGGCGAAGACATGGACAAAATGGCAAAGCTGCTTGATCAAATTGAGGCGGTTGACGGATGGGATTTGGATCGTCATCTCGAAATAGCGATGGACGCTTTGAGACTTCCTCCCGGTGACGCGAAGGTCAGCACTTTATCCGGCGGTGAGCGCAGACGTGTTGCGCTGTGTAAACTGCTGCTTGAAAAGCCCGACCTTCTTCTGCTTGACGAACCGACAAACCATCTTGACGCGGAATCTGTGGCGTGGCTTGAGCGTCATCTTAAAGAGTATGCAGGGTCTGTGATTCTTGTCACTCACGACCGCTATTTTCTTGACAATGTTGTTGAATGGATTTTAGAGCTCGACCGCTCAAGAGGAATACCTTGGAAGGGCAGCTACGCCTCATGGCTTGCGCAGAAGACCGAGCGTATGGCGTCGGAAGAGAAAGAGGTCAGTATCCGTCAGCGCAGACTCAAACAGGAACTTGAGTGGGTCAACATGTCGCAAAAGGCGCGTCAGTCAAAAGGTAAAGCGCGTCTTAACGCTTATGAAGAACTGCGCGCTTTGGAGACTCCCGATAAAGTCACTACCGCAAGCATCATCATCCCCCAGGGCCCGCGTCTTGGCAACACGGTGATCACCGCGGAAAATATGTCTAAGGCTTACGGTGATAAATTACTGTTTGAAAATTTGAGCTTCATGCTTCCAAGATCAGGAATTGTTGGCGTTATCGGACCTAACGGAGCGGGTAAGAGTACGCTCATGCGTATAATCACCGGCAATGAAAAACCTGACAGCGGTACTATGACAATCGGCGAAACCGTGCAGTTAAGTTATGTTGATCAGTCAAGGGACGCTCTTGACGGAGAGAAAACAGTTTTTGAAGAGATCGCGGGCGGCCTTGACGTTATCACGCTTGGTAAGATTGAAGTGAACTCCCGCGCTTACGTGGGCAAGTTTAACTTCAGCGGCAGTGATCAGCAAAAATTTGTGAAAGATCTCTCCGGCGGTGAGAGGAACAGAGTTCACATGGCAAAACTTCTGCAGTCAGGCGGAAACGTACTTTTACTTGACGAACCGACAAACGATCTTGACGTTGAAACCTTGCAGGCTTTGGAGCAGGCGATAAGCGATTTTTCAGGATGTGCCGTCATCGTATCTCACGACCGTTGGTTCCTTGACAGAGTCGCAACTCATATCTTAGCCTTTGAAGGTAACAGTACAGTCTATTTCCACGAAGGCAACTACGCCGATTACGAAGAGAAGAAACACGCGAGACTTGGAACGGATGCAGATCAGCCGCATCGTATCAAGTACAAGCCGCTTCAAAGGTAGCATTCTGTTTGATAATATCAGTGCTCTGAAGGGGCATCATCTCTTTAACCCGGGGTGAAGCCCCGGGGCGATAAAAAAAGCCCGGAACTCACGTTCCGGGCTTTTCCATTTCCCTATGTAATATCTAACAATAGATTACATTGGCTGAACATTTTGAGCGTTGGGGCCTTTTGCGCCGTCAACAACTTCAAACTGAACTTTTTGACCTTCTTCCAGCTTTCTGAAACCAGTGGTTTGGATAGCTGAAAAGTGTACAAACACGTCACGGGAACCATCATCGGGCGAAATGAAACCAAAACCTTTAGCTTCATTGAACCATTTTACAACACCTGTAGGCATACTGCAAAACCTCTTTTGAATAAATGAAACATCCCGGTCTTTTCCAGCCAATCAGCTAAGAGCCAACCGGATAACAACAGATAGAAGATATTAATTGCCACGCGGGAAACAAAGAACTTTTTTTTAAATCTTAAAATTAATTTAAATGCACGTTGCTTCAAAAAATAGCTTTTCTCCCTTGACTTCTCATTTTGCCTGATCTAAATTTAGTATCATGAAAACAAAAAATCAGATTAACAGCCTGCTTCTGAACGTCGTCCTCGTGGCGGACGCCGTGGGTGTGATTATTGTACCCATACATGGAGAAACAGGCATATAAACTGGTTTACAAAATAGAATCATGCCTGTTTCTCCCAAAAGGGGAAACAGGCTTTTTTTATTTATATAGTATATATTCTTGATTTAAGCGGAAAAAAAAGGTATTTTTAATAGCTATTTTTTATATTTCAAGCAGGCGCTCTTGTGTGTAAATAATATAAGGGCGGTTTCGGGAGGAAGTTTTGAAGAAAACCGGTGCGCAGATTATTGTTGACGCTCTTGTACAAGAGGAAGTGAAAGTCGCTTTCGGATACCCGGGCGGTGTTGTTATCCCCATATTCGACGTGCTTTACGATACGAAAGAAGTTACCTTTATACTCACAAGGCACGAGCAGGGCGCCGCTCACGCGGCAGATGGCTATGCCCGCGCCACAGGCAAGGTAGGGGTGTGTATTGCTACTTCGGGCCCCGGAGCTGTAAACATCATGACAGGTCTCGCCACGGCGTATCTTGACTCAATACCGATGGTTGCTATCACAGGTCAAGTCGCTTCGCCTCTGCTTGGCACCGACGCTTTTCAGGAAGCGGATGTTGTCGGGATAAGCAGGCCGATCACCAAGCATAATTTTCTTGTGAAGGATGTGAAGGATCTTCCGACCGTTCTCAAGCAGGCGTTTTACATTGCCCGTACCGGAAGGCCGGGGCCTGTGCTTGTTGATATTCCTGTTGACGTTACAAGAGGCGTGATAGAAGATTACGCGTATCCGGCAGATGTGTCAATAAGAAGTTATAAACCAAATATGACAGGGCATCCAAAACAGATTGAAAAAGCCGCGGAGCTTATTGCCAAATCGGAGAGGCCGGTTATATTTGCGGGCGGCGGATGTATCGCTTCCGGCTGCCATGAGGAGTTAAAGAAGTTTGCGGAGACTACTAATATTCCGGTGACCGTCTCTTTTATGGGGCTTGGCTGTTTCCCCGCACAGCATCCTTTGTTTATAGGAATGCCGGGGATGCACGGAGCGAAGTGCGCTAACTACACTTTGCAAAACAGTGATCTTATAATCTCCGTGGGGGCGCGTTTTGATGACAGAGTGACAGGGTTTGTTGCGAAGTTCGCTCCGAACGCTTCCATAATACATATGGATATAGATCCCGCGTCTGTCTCAAAAATTATTAAGGTTGACGTGCCCGTAGTCGGCGACGCTAAGAACATTCTGACAGCGCTCAATAAGATTATGAAGCCGCGTAAAGCTGATCTTTGGAATGACAAGGTAAACGGCTGGAAAGGCGAGAGACTTTTTAATTATCAGCCGTCAACAACAGAAATAAAGCCGCAGGCCGTTATAGAATCGCTTTTTGACATAACAAAGGGTGACGCAGTTGTTTGTACGGAAGTCGGTCAGCATCAGATGTGGACTGCGCAGTATTACAAGTTCAAAAAACCGCGTTCGTTAGTATCATCGGGCGGTTTGGGTACAATGGGTTTTGGATTACCCGCTGCAATGGGTGCCGCGCTTACAAATCCCGGGGTTCCGGTGTTTGACGTTGCGGGAGATGGTTCCATACAGATGAACATTCAGGAACTTGCGACCATTTCTATTAACCAAATACCTGTTAAGGTGATCATCCTTAACAATAGTTATTTGGGGATGGTGCGCCAATGGCAGCAGCTCTTTTACAACAGGCGCTACAGCTCAACCTGTCTCAAACGCGGTATAAAATGTCCTGAGTGCGTGGGGCCTAATGAGTGTAAGAAGAAATATATTCCTGATTTTGTAGCGTTATCTGAAAGTTACGGGATCCCGGCATTCCGTACTGATAAGCCTGATGAAGTAGCCGGCATTTTGCGTAAGGGAATCGCGGTAGACGGGCCGTGTGTTATGGAGTTTATAGTCAGCACCGAGGAGAATGTGTTTCCTATGGTTCCTGCGGGTAAACCAATAGATGAGATTTTGGAGGAATCATGAGCAAACATACAACAACTACAATAAGTATACTGGCGGAAAATCACAGCGGTTCGCTTTCACGTATCGTGGGGTTGTTTTCAAGCCGCGGTTATAATATCTCATCGCTCACTGTTGCGGAGACTGAAGACCCAAGCATCTCGCGTTTGACAATCGTGACGTCTGGTGATGATGATATTATAGAGCAGATTGTTAAGCAGATCAATAAACTCATTGACGTAATAAAGGTGGTTGATTTTAAGGAAGAGCCTGTTATAGAGAGAGAGCTTCTCTTGCTTCGGGTAGATTCTACGAAGAGTACACGCAATGAAATTATAGAGATCGCTAATATTTTTAAAGCGGGAATAGCTTCCGTTTCGCCAAGTTCAATGACTTTGGAGTTTATGGGTACAAAACAGCAGGTTGATGATTTGATTTTAATGCTTAAGCCTCATGGCATAAAGGAGACTGTGCGTTCCGGGGCGGCAGCGATAGCAAAGACGAAAAAATAAACTTTTTTGATTGGCTTCTTTTGTAATATGTATTTGAAGCCGGTTGGAAAAATCATATTTCACACTAAGTAAGGAGTTCTTTTGTATGGCAGTGATCAGTTTTGGCGGTAAGAAAGAAAATGTGATTACCCGTAAAGAGTATTCGGTTGCTAAGGCGATTAAAACCCTCAAAAATGAGACTATCGCTATTATTGGTTATGGCGTACAGGGACCTGCTCAGGCGCTCAATCTTCGTGACAACGGTTTCAAAAATGTTATCATCGGCCAGTCAAAGAAATACAAGAAGGACTGGGACCGCGCTGTAAAAGACGGCTGGGTTCCCGGTAAAACTCTGTTTGACGTAGAAGAAGCATGCGAAAAGGGCACAATCATCAAGATGCTCGTTTCAGACGCCGCTCAGCGCGCTATTTGGCCGTCTGTTAAGAAGTATTTGACAAAGGGCAAGGCTCTTTACTTCTCACACGGTTTCTCTATTGTTTACAAGGACCAAACAAAGGTGATCCCGCCGAAAGACGTTGACGTCATCCTGGTTGCGCCCAAGGGCAGCGGCCGCTCTGTGCGTCTTAACTTCCTTGCCGGCGTTGGTATCAACTCAAGCTATGCTGTGTTTCAGGACGCGACAAAAAATGCTCAGGAGCGTTGCATTGCGCTTGGTATCGGCCTTGGTTCCGGTTACCTCTTCCCAACAACATTTGAGAAAGAAGTGTACAGCGACCTCACAGGCGAACGCGGCGTTCTGATGGGCGCTTTGGCCGGTATCATGGAAGCACAGTACGATGTACTGCGCAAGAACGGTCACAGTCCAAGCGAAGCTTTTAACGAAACTGTTGAAGAGCTCACACAGAGCCTTATCAGACTTGTTGACGAGAACGGTATGGACTGGATGTATTCAAACTGCAGCGCCACAGCTCAGCACGGCGCGCTTAAATGGAGACCCAAGTTCAAGAAGGCGACTCTCCCTGTTTTCACTGAGCTTTACGCATCTGTAAAGAACGGTCAGGAAACAAAGGAAGTTCTCAGAGACTGCGGCAAGCCTAACTATAAAGAACTGCTTGATGTTAAGCTAAGCGCAATGGGTAATTCAGAAATGTGGCAGGCAGGTAAAGCTGTCCGTGACCTCCGTCCGAAAGAAAAGGCGCGCGAGATCACAAAGGACACAAAAGGCATTACAGGCCGCGGTAAGAATTAATTTTTTTCATAGTGATCATAGGGACGCGTGGATTTATCAATAAACCACGCGTCTCAACAATCACAGAATAAAATATTGCAGATACTCTTGCATATTGCAAATCCGCACCCCTTTAGGGGTGCAAGCTCTGTAGCCCCGGGTTTCAACCCGGGGTTAACGTGACGCCCCCAAAAATTTTCCGCACCCCAAAGGGGTGCAACGATTTTCACCGGTTTTGAGGGTGATGGGGATTATGTTTATGATGGATGGATATACAAAATGAAAAAAGACAAAGTAATAGTATTCGATACAACATTAAGAGACGGCGAACAGGCCGCCCCGGCGAGTTTATCTGTCGATCAGAAACTCCGTATCGCGCGTCAATTGGCGCGTCTTGGCGTTGACGTTATAGAGGCGGGTTTTCCAATATCATCTCCCGGTGATTTTGAATCGGTATCAACAATCGCCAAGGAGTTCAAAAAGGAAGGTCCCGGGGTATGCGGACTTGCAAGACTTGTCCCCAAAGATATTGAGGCATGCGCTAAGGCTGTCAAGCCCGCGGCGTGGCCGCGCGTCCACACATTTATTGGGACGTCGGCAATTCACACAGAGAAAAAATTGCGCAAATCTGAAGACGAGGTGCTTGCGTTTATCAGGGATAGTGTAAAGTTAGCGCGCCGTTTATGCGCGGATGTTGAGTTCTCCGCAGAAGACGCGGGCAGAACAGATATCGATTATCTCTGCCGCGTTGTTGAGACTGCTATAAAGGCGGGCGCGTCAACAATAAATATCCCCGATACTGTGGGATACACCGCTCCCGAACAGTTTGGTTCAATAATAAGCCAGCTCTTTAACCGCGTGCCTAATATTGACAAAGCGATAATATCCGTCCATTGTCATAATGACTTGGGGATGGCAACGGCAAACTCACTCACCGCCATCTCCCACGGCGCCCGTCAGGTTGAGTGTACTGTTAATGGAATAGGGGAGCGTGCCGGAAACGCGGCGCTTGAAGAGGTTGTTATGGCTCTTAAGCTGAGGGGTGATTTCTTCAAAGTACAAACAGGCGTTAACACCCGCGAGATAATGCACACAAGTAAAATGGTCCGCGAGATTTTAAATATGCCGGTTCAGCCAAATAAGGCGATTGTGGGGAGCAACGCTTTCGCGCACTCATCGGGGATTCATCAGGACGGAGTTCTTAAGGCGAAAAATACTTATGAGATTATGACGCCGCAGTCTGTCGGGCTTAAGGATAACCGCATGAATCTCACAAGCCGCAGCGGCAGCCACATAATAAAAACAAGACTTGCGGATTTAGGTTATCCGGCGACCGATTATGATTTGCAGGCTGTTTACGCGAAATTTAAGGCTTTGGCCGATAAAAAAGGTACTGTGTATGATGATGATCTTGTAACGCTTATGGAAGCCGCGAATCATGACGACATGAAAGATACATTTACATTAGAGTATTTGAATGTATCAAGCGGAACCGGTACTGTGCCAACGGCTACGGTACGTATCAGTGAAGACGGCAATAAAATTACGCCTGCTTCGGCTTGCGGATACGGCGCTGTTCACGCGATGACAAAAGCGATTGACAAGATCGTTGGTTACAGGATAAAGATAGGCGATTTCCACATAGACGCGATTACCGAGGGACAGGATGCTTTGGCTAGAGTTACGATTCGGGCTTCTGCGGCGGAGGGTTCTTTTGTCGGCAACGGGGTAAGTATGGATATTGTTGAGGCGTCTGCGTTTGCGTATATGGACATTATCAACAAAATCGCGCGTATGAAGAAATTTGGGCGGAAAATAAAAACCGTAACTATTATAGATTCATAAATTTTTTTAAAAGGATTGACAGATGAAATCGTACAATATCGCTCTTATGGGCGGAGATGGAACCGGACCGGAAGTATTGCGCGAAGGTGTAAAGGTAATGGACGCTGCTGTCGCAAAGCACGGCATTAAGCTCAACTACACAAATTATGATTTTGGCGGTGAGCGCTATTTGAAGACCGGTGAGACGATAACTCAATCGGGCATTGATGAGCTTGCAAAAAACGATGCAATATTTTTGGGCGCTATCGGTCACCCCGATGTAAAGCCCGGTATTCTTGAAGTAGGGATTTTATTGAAACTTCGTTTCACGCTTGATCAGTACATCAATCTGCGTCCTGTGAAGCTCTATCCTAATGTAGAGACGCCTCTAAAGGATAAAGGCCCTGAGCATATTGACTTTGTGGTGATTCGCGAAAACAGCGGCGGTATCTATACTGGAATGGGCGGCGCTACGATGGTGGGGACTCCCAACGAAATCGCTACTCAGGTTATGTGTTATTCACGCCCTGTTGTTGAGCGCTGCATCCGTTACGCTTACGAACTTACACGCAAGCGCAACAAGAAAAAGACGCTCACACTTGTCCACAAAAATAACGTATTGACACACGCCGGTGATCTTTGGGTAAGAACTCATAAAGAGGTTGGCGACGCTGATTATAAGGATATTAAGCAGGATTACAATCACGTTGACGCATGCACAATGTGGATGGTTAAGAGTCCTGAGTTTTACGATGTCATCGTCACAGAAAACTTGTTTGGTGATATTATTACCGACCTTGGCGCTATGGTTCAGGGAGGAATGGGAATCGCCGCGGGCGGCAACATCAACCCCAACGGCGTTTCGATGTTTGAACCCATAGGCGGAAGCGCGCCGAAGTATACAGGTCAGAATGTGATCAACCCGATGGCGGCTATCTGCGCCGGCGCGATGATGCTTGACACTCTTGGCGAAAGCGAAGCTGCCGCTGCAATTGACAAAGCGGTCAACGACGCGCTTGCTTCAGGAAAGATAAAGAGTATGTCTGCTGGGCGTATGGGAATGGGAACAAAAGAGGTTGGCGATTTTGTTGCGTCGATGGTGTAACGTGTTTTGATGTACCTACCTACCTACCGTGGGTTAAAACCCACGGTTACAGATATTGCACCCCTCTCGGGGTGTCCCCGCTCTGGGGGTAGCGGAAGACGAAAGTTGTAAGGGTTGTAAGGGTTGAAGATTTTCAACCCTTACCTTACAGTCCTTACAACTTTTGGCTGGAACGTGGGGGATTTGTTCCCCCCTTTTTTGACTTTGACTTTGATTTTGATTTTTATTTTTTAAAGGATTTAATTAAACATGCACAAAGTAGATCTTTACGACACCACGCTTCGCGATGGTAATCAGGCTCTCGGCATCAGCTTATCTCTCAATGACAAATTGAGAATCGCTGAAAAACTTGACGAATTAGGCATGAACTACATCGAGGGCGGCTGGCCGAATGCGGGCAACGCCATTGACACTGAGTTCTATGTCAAAATCAAGACAATGAAGCTCAAGGCCAAGATCGCGGCATTTGGCTCGACCAGACGGCCCGGCAATAAGGTTGAAAATGATCCTTTTATGCTTGACCTTGTGTCAACTGGCGTATCAGTGGCGACTATCTTCGGTAAAAGCTGGGATTTACATGTGGAAAAGGTGATCAACACTACTCTTGAAGAGAACTTGGCTATGATCAACGATTCCGTGCGTTTCCTGAAAAATAAAATGGGCGAGGTTGTGTATGATGCTGAACATTTTTTTGATGGATATAAGGCTAACCCCGCCTATGCGATCAAGACATTAGAAGCTGCTGTAGACGGCGGCGCGGATTGTATTTGTTTGTGTGATACTAACGGCGGTCTGCTGCCTGATGAAGTCTTATCAATATTCAAGGATGTCAAATCAAAAATCAAAGCGAAACTTGGTATACATTTGCATAATGACTCCGGATGCGCGGAAGCGTCTTCTTGTCTTTGTGTAATAGAGGGTGCGGAGCATGTTCAGGGAACAATGAATGGGCTGGGGGAGAGATGCGGTAACGCAAACCTTTGCACAATCATCCCCAACTTGCAGATCAAGCGCGGATTTGATTTAATCACTCCCGATCAGCTTAAGATGATGCGGTCAGCTTCGATTTACGTTGCGGAATTAGCTAATACCATTCCTAATATCCGTCACCCTTACACAGGCGAAGCGGCTTTCTCACACAAGGCAGGCGCTCATGCCGATGGAGTTCGCAAGGTCAGAGAGTCATTTGAACATATCAATCCTGAAATCGTAGGTAACAATCGTCAATTTGTAGTGAGTGATCAGGCTGGGGGCAGCACCATTTTGGAGAAGCTCTCAAAATTTAAGGACGGGCTTGACAAAAAAGACCCTGTCGTTAAAAAAGTGCTCTCCGCTATAAAAGATAAAGAGGCTGCCGGTTATCAATACGAAGCCGCCGACGCTTCTTTTGAGCTTCTCGCACGCAAGGAGCTCAGTCAGTTTGAAGAGCCGTTTACAGTTACGTCTTTCAGGGTTCTTGAATGGCAGCGCGAGGGCGGAAACGCTCAGTCGGAAGCGACTATTCATATAAAGAAAGTTAACAACAAAGACGGCGAATTTGAGCATACTGCCGCTGAGGGCGACGGCCCTGTCAACGCTTTGGATAACGCGTTGAGAAAAGCGCTTGAAGCGTTTTATCCGTCAATAAAAGATGTAAAACTTGATGACTACAAGGTACGCGTTCTTGACGGCAAAGATGGAACCGACGCCAAGGTGAGAGTGCTTATTGAGTCATCAGACAAAACAAGCAGATGGGGTACCGTTGGTGTCAGCACAGACGTAATAGAAGCGTCATGGCTTGCGCTTATTGACAGTCTGATGTATAAGCTGATGAAAGATTCGTTGACGAAGTAATTGACAGAGTGCATTATTCCCGCATTCTCCGCGTCCTGTAGGGACGCTCGCGCCGTGTTTTGGGCGCGTCTGTATAGCCCCGGGTTTCAACCCGGGGCGGGGTGCCGGGGTAAAAAAAACGAATTATAGAATCAATAAATTTTTATTGACAATAACGATAATGACATATTTATAGGGGCATTGCACGCAATGTCCCTATAATAGATTTTATACCTAATTACGCAAGGGATATTAAATGGGACTATTTGACCAAATGAGCGGTTACGGCCACGAGCAGATTGTTTTCGTCCGTGATGAGGCTGTAGGACTCAAAGCGATAATTGCGATTCATAACACAACGCTTGGCCCTGCGCTTGGCGGCAGCCGCTTCTTTAACTACGCAACCGAAGAGGATGCACTGTTTGACGTTCTGCGGCTTTCAAAAGGTATGACTCTCAAGAACGCGGCGGCGGGTTTGGCGCTTGGCGGCGGCAAAGCAGTTATCATAGGCGACCCGGCAAAACTTAAATCCCGTGATTTTTTTCATACTTATGGCAAATTTATTCAATCTCTCAGCGGTAGATACTACACTGCCGAGGATGTTAACGTCAGCGCTGATGATGTTGCGATGATTGAAGAAACTTGCAAGTATGTAGTGGGCACACCGAATATAAGCGGCAACCCGGCCCCATTCACGGCGCGTGGTGTGTACATGGGCATGAAAGCGGGCGCGAACGCCAAATTCGGTTCAGATTCACTAAAGGGCAAAACCGTTGCCGTACAGGGTATCGGCAGTGTTGGACGTTTACTTTGTGAATTTCTCGCGAAAGAGGGCGCTGCTCTCAAAGTGTATGACATCAATAAAGCGGCAGTGGATAAAGTTGTTGCGGATTTGGGCGCGGTTGCGGTATCATCAGATGAAATCCTCACGACGGACTGCGATATTTTCGCCCCTTGCGCAATGGGAGCGGTACTCAACACCGAAAATGCAGGCAGTTTGAAATGCGCGCTCATTGCCGGCGCGGCAAACAACGTCTTGTTGGACGCGAATACCGGTGACGCGCTCAAAAAACTTGACATCCTCTATCTGCCCGATTACATTGTCAATGCCGGCGGTGTTATAAACTGCGGTATGGAGGTCACAGAGGGCTACAATCTCGATAAGATAAACCAGCGTGTTGATGGGATCTATGATACCACGCTAAAAATTGTATCGCTTGCTAAGGAGAAAAATATCAGCACGTATCAAGCGGCGGAAGAGTATGCGTGGAGTATTGTGAAAGGACACTCTTAAAACACTGTCCATACTCCCATTTCGAAATCCAAAATCCTGAAAATTCTAAAATCCCGAAAATCCTGATTCGGACAATGTTTTTTGGGGTTTCGGAATGCAATGGATATGTGGTATATTTAAAGTATCATCCTAATCACCGTAGAATAAATCAACACACAAACAAAACTACAGAAGTGAACAAATGAAAGCCAGCGTAAAGTTACTCCTGAATAACATAATCTTAATGAGCCTTGGCACAGCCATGAGCGCCTTTGCGATCAATACCTTTCTAAAGCCAAATGAATTTCTATCAAGCGGACTCGCCGGCGCGGCTCTTATGGTTTTTTATAAGTACGACTCTGTTCCGTACGGGCTGATATTTTTTATTATCAATATTCCCGTATTTCTTTTGGGCCTGCACTTCATAGGCCGCAGATTCATTATGTTTACAGCGCTTGGAATTTGTATATATTCCTTGATGCTTTCCGCGATTTCTCCTAATATTACAGTACCCGGCGACAAACTGCTCTGTGCGCTTATCGCCGGAGCTATTAACGGGACCGGCTTTGCCATCATTATGCGTTCAAGCGGCGCGGTTGGCGGTGCGGAGATAATTGCGGTTATTCTTAATAAGTTTTACTCCCTTAGCCTTGGCACCGCGAATCTGCTTATAAACGCCGTTATCATAATATTTTACTTTATATTTTTTCGCAATGTTGACAATGTGCTCTATACGCTTATTTTCGTAATTGTAAACGCCAAAACCATAGATATGGTTTTTAAAGGTCTTGGAAAACGAAAAGCGGTAATGATTATCTCCGATAGATGGAAAGAGATTTTAGATGAGCTTATGAGAGACAGCGGAATAGGCGCTACTCTTTTGACTGCAAAAGGCGGTTACAAAGGTTCAGAAAAAATGGTTCTTTATTCAATCGTAAGAAATCACCAGATCGGTATCATGAAATCCGTTACAATGCGCAACGACCCCAACGGATTTATCGCCATAATGGAGACAACAGACATTGTAAGCGACTCTATCGGTAATCAGCCGTTGTGGAAGAAAAATATCTATAAACCCGCAGCTCAGCTTGCCGAAAAAACAGTGAAACCGCCGGTTGCTTAAAACCGGCGGATTCCCGCGTATTCATAATTTGTCGAAAACTATTGATTGTTTCCCTGAATTAAGATAGAATTTTAGATGAGGGTGGAAAATTAATTTCATAACCATTTTTCCACAGGAAACAGTCACGCTCATGAAAGGTAAATAAAAATGTCCGGTTTGAAAACTTACGGCCTGTTTTTGAGTCACGCTTGGAAAAATGATGATAACTACTGTGAATTATTGAAGATGCTTGAATCGGCGGAGTCTTTCGCGTTCAAAAATCACAGTGTGCCTGAGAGCGACTCGCCAGTTAATCTTGACGATGCGGTTCAGAAAAACAGATTGATAAGTATTCTTGATGAGCAAATTCGTTCGTCTGACTGCGTTTTAATACTTTCAGGGATGTGTGCGTCTGAGAGCGACAGCTATTGGATCACAAAAGAGATTAAAATAGCAAAGGCTTACAGCAAACCTGTTATAGCGATAAAACCCAAAGAACAGGGCAAGGTTCCAAAAGCGATACAGGACGATGCGGTGAAAGTTGTTTCCTGGGATGCAGAGAGCATTGTGTCTGCTGTAAAGATGCATTCAGTTTAAAGATAGACAGTTAACCTAATGGAACATCAAGGCGGATTATTTTATCCGCCTTTTTTACATATCCAAATATTATTTTATCCTTCTAAAATATATACTTGTATTTTTGATTATAGACTAACAGATTAAGAAAAAACAAATGAACTTTGAAAAAAAACAAAAAAAGTACTTGACAAAGAGATGTGGTTTTAATTACTCTCTCTCTCTCTCTCTCTCTCTCTCTCTCTCTCTCTCTCTCTCATATTTATATTATTGATTAGTGTTTCGTCTTACGCTAATGATGGTTTGCCAAGAATAGCCGTCTACGTAACAGGTCAAGTCCCCGATAACGAGAAAAAAGTTTTAGGTACGCGAATGTTAACCGCGCTTGTCAAAAGCGGACGCTACAGCGGTATTGAGCGCAGCGAATCTTTTCTTGCCGAAATCCAAAAAGAACACATAAAGCAGCGAAGCGGAGCGATTGATGATGATCAAATCAGCAAGCTCGGCAGACAGTTTGGCGTTAGATACGTTTGCATCGCCGATATCACTCCTGCTTACAACGCCTATCAGGTATCCGCGCGGATAATCAACGTAGAAACCGCAGAAGTTACCTTTATCGGCGAAGCGTTCAGTGGGCTCAAAACAACAAAAGACCTCACCGAAGCCTCAGATAAAGTCGTAGCCAACATGTTTGGAATCCAGCTAAAACGTAAACCGTGGATG
>WRCH01000069.1 GCA_009784115.1 Chitinispirillia bacterium | reverse complement strand
GGCTTCCAACAATTCTGCTTATATGGCGGGGCAGCCTTTGCGGTGATAGGATTAATCGCGCTGATTAGTGGTGGTGTATTCTGGGGTTTACTATTTGGCGGCTTAGGTATCGGTTGGGTAATAAACCATTTCTCAAAGAAAAAAGCTATTAAAGCGCGTACAGAGGCGATAAATACTGAGTACGACAGTAAGTTATCAAAAGGAATTGAGATTATTAAATCCACTATCGCAGAGATCGTTGATATCTTAAATGAATTTAGTACTAAAGATTCCGATAGTGCTAAAGTTATGGATTTTATTGATCAAATTAAACCGGGAGAAGTGCTGCAAGAACTCAAAGAGGATTCTGCTCTTTCTGCCGCTCTACCTATTTGGAATATCGAACCGCCTGTTGTTGCGGTAAGACGTAAGGCGGCAGTTGTGGTATGAGCGCATTAATTATTGCTCCGTCTGCTTACGCGGAGTGGTGTGATTTGTTTAAAGAACTCAAACAAAAAACACGTGATGCGGAGGTATATAATGCTCTTAAACAGGGTAAATTTGAGTGGCAGAAAGATATTTCTGTGCGCTTTATGCAGCAATTGCTTGATGTAGTTAATTATCGGTTCTCTATTGCCAAAAATCAACTCCAAAATGATTTGACAACGGTTTTGGGGCAAGATAATTTGCTTATTCAAGCTTTGAATACATTTCGGCGAGAGTCGGAATTCCTGCACGAAGTGTTGAATTTACCCGTGATTCCCCAAAAAGAAAGGGAGCGGTACCGCTCCTTTTTTCGGGAACAGGTTGATAAAGTTCAGTCGGTGTTGGAAAATATTGGCAATACCGACAGGAACGGTAAATTACTAATGGTAATACGAAGCAATGCTGTAAACAGGACAAACTAACGATGAGTAACATTTCTGAAAGCAAAGAGCTGTTGAGGCGCTACGCTATCGCACGCATCCCTTTTATCGCAATAAATACGATTGAAAGAGGGCGAACTTTAGAACTAATAAAAAAGGTTGCATCAGAGGTCGCGATGACGTTTTATACTCATACCCTATCAAAAGGTGTTTATGACATTAACACTAAGAAAATGGTGTGTGAGAACAAAACGCTTTACGGTGCGTTAGATTTCATGAGCGAGCAAATGAGGCGGCTTAGGCAGCTGACACTCGTTTTAACAGAAACGCCCGATATTAGTTCTGAGAATAACGACTCGCGGCATTTACTCGATTTGGTTACATTAGCCGAAGAACAAGGCGGATCGGTTATCGTTATTACAAATAGTCCCGTTTGGACTCAATTACAAAGACACGGTATGATCTTAAGCATTGATTTGCCGAGCGAATCGGAAATGTATGAAATCATCAGTACTATTTTAAATGATTATAGAAATGAAATACCTATTGAATGGACTCATGAAGATGTACACGAAGCCGCTATGATGCTTACCGGTGTAACAAGATTGGAAGCGCAAAACATAATTGTCACTTTAATTGCAAATCAAAAAATAACTAAATCGGATTTAGACATCGTAAGGTTTGCAAAGGACAGAATGTTTTCGGACATTAGCGGTTTAGAAAGGATAGAGGTAGATAAAAGCGTTGCAGATGTAGGAGGGTTAGCAGGGCTGCGCAATTGGTTAGACGAAAAGCGGGCGCTATTAAGTGTAGAAAAAAGAGAAGAGATGCAATCGCGTGGGTTGCACCCGCCAAGGGGTATCTTGCTGGTAGGGGTTCCGGGGTGCGGTAAATCTTTGTCTGCAAAAGCAATTGCACTAAATTGGAAACTCCCGCTTTATAGGTTAGACTTCGCGACGGTGCAGGGAAGTTATGTTGGGCAGTCGGAGCAGCAGTTAAAGGATGCTTTGCATACAGCAGAAAGAGTTTCTCCCTGCATATTATGGATTGACGAGATAGAAAAAGGACTTTCAGGAGCAATAAGCGGTGGCAGAGACGGCGGTGTTTCTACGCGCATGGTGGGGCAATTCTTGTTTTGGTTACAAGAGTGTAAAAAGCATGTTTTCGTCGTGGCCACCGCGAACGATGTTACACTTTTGCCGAGTGAACTTTTGCGTCGCGGGCGATTTGATGAGATGTTCTTTATTGACTTGCCGACATCAAAAGAACGAGGAAAAATAATATCAATTTATGCCCAAAAATATCTCAAGACAATTCTATCCATTAATTTAATGGAGAAATTGGTACAGATTAGTGATGGCTTTACAAGCGCCGATTTAGAGTCTACTCTGCGTGACATTGCATATACCGTTATCGCAAACGATAATTTTGTATTAAATGAAGAGAGCATAGTCACTATTTTTAATAAGGTTGTACCTTTATCAAAAACAGCTCCCGAAAAAATTGAGGCCGTGAGAGAATGGGGCAGCAAGCGGGCAATACCGGCATCCGGGAGGATTATTCCGTGACGTAGTTGCGTTTTCACTTGGAGACGTAATTACGTTTTTACTTAAAAGAATGAGGTATAAAATGAGTAACGAAGTTCGTACCAAAAGTGCAGATGAGGCTTTTTGTAAATCCTGCGGTGAGATAATAAAAGCAGCCGCGGAAATTTGTGTCAAATGCGGTGTCAGGCAGAAGATGTCCACAAATAATTCCGTAACTTTCGGGACGGCCTTGCTTTTATTCCACAAACTGCCAAATGTCAATAATCTCGGGGACGGTATTGCATTATAGATTAATGAATACAGTCGCAACAATCCTCCAAAACACCGCCTATCAGCTCATTTTTACAATCGGGCTGATAGCCGCATTCGGCCTTATCGTTGGATTGATGAACCGCGCTTTCTACAAATTCGTAGGCTACAAATTCGGACGCATCATCTGCATAGCAACAGGCTTTATAGGAAGCGGTAAAAATTCATAAGGTAGATGATAGGTTATCGGCAGAATAGTCTGACGATGCAGTTTATTCAAGCCCGTCCCCGCCCGTTGTAAAAAATTACAAATTGCAAAAAAATAAGGCACATTGTTTAATTATATTGTATAATAAAAATGACAGGTAATTTTCTCTATGGGCAGAGGAAGAGGCGGGGCATGCCCTGTCTGTACTCATAAGATCACGGAGTATTAATGCGTACAATTGCAATCCTCAATTACAAAGGCGGGGTTGGAAAGACTACATTTACAATAAGCGCATCTCAGGCGCTTGCTATGGCAGGGTTTCGGGTTCTCGCCATTGACAACGACAGCCAGCATCATCTGTCGCTTTTGCTTGATGAAAATGGTCAGCGTTCTTTAAGCATCCGCGATATTTACCGCTCCTCTGTGGGGGTTGCGGGCAAGAAGCTCATGGATGCGATAGTTGAAACAAAGCTGCGCAATTTCCATATCATCCCCTCACACGCGGAGCTCAGCGGCAATGATATTAAGGATCCGCACATCTTGGACAAAGCGTTTAAGTACTGCAGCCTTGGCCGGTTTTATGATTTCATTTTAATTGACAACTCTCCGGGCATCGACATACTTCAGGAGACTTCGCTTCACGCCGCGGATGAGATATTTGTTCCGACAGAGCTCTCATATTTCGCGATGAACGGCATAATAGAGCTCCACCGCATATTAGAAAAACGATTTAATGATTGCTGCGGGATTACAAAAATCATACCCAACGGTTACCGCGGCACCAATAAGCAAAAAGAGTATTTAGACGCTTTAACAAACCTCTATCCGGAAAAAGTAACGCAAACCTATATCCCTTATGATACGGTATTTGACACTTGCATGAGAGAGCAGAAAACGCTCTTTGTCCACAAGCTCTTCTCAAAAGCGGCTGCGCATTATCTTAAGCTAATCCACGAACTTTTTAATCTTGACGAGAAAAAGGTTTGGGAGCAGGTATCTGATGTAAAGCAGAATCAGCTTAAAAACGAGGCGCGTCAGAGGTATTTTGATCAGCATAAAAATACTTACGAGTATGATACGGAAATAGAGGAAAGTTCAAAAGTTGAACAGCACTTCCAAAGACACGGCGACAATGATTATACACCTTTTCAAAACAATAACCGTCACTGAAAACACTATCACAAATTGAAGAATTAATATGAAAACAGACTACCGGTCAATACTTAAAAACCTGCGTATAAATTCATTTGAAGGCGAAGAGATTACGCGTGTAAAAGTTGACGTTGAGGGCGCGCTTGAGGGGCAGAACTATTTTCTCCATATTCCGCCCGGATATGAGCTTGAGAGCCTCATAACAACTAAAGATAAGAAAATTAAAAACCCAAATATTACAGGCGTTGGGAAAAATCTTGAGACAGGCGTTGAGTGTATAATTAAGAGTCCAAGATACATGGCCCGCAACCGTTTCATGAGCGCTGAGATACACGGAAATAATATCCCGGGAGAGAGCGGACTCGACTGGATTGACAATAATTATCTGCTCTCCACGATATTCTCAGCGCTTTACCTTTGCGATTATGACGGAGCGGCAAAAATAGCGTCTGTAGAATACGCCAGTAAAGACGCGATAATAACAAAACGCGCACGATCTTTAAAGCCTACCGCATGGCAAAGCCTTATCAAAGTAGGCGGTATTGACATTAGAGAAGTTGTCGCAAAAAGATTTGGCACAGAAGTACTCAAAGATCAGGGGCCGATTCTAAGTCCTACGGAAAAAATTAATATACTTTGCCGTCAAATCGCGGAGTTCATGTGCTTTATGCACTTCCCGGCTTCAGACAAAACAGAACTCATTCATCTATACACCGCCGCGATGAACAACTTCACGCCCGTGCACAGCGCGTCATCGGAGGATATTGAAAACTGCAAATTACCCAATATTTCAGATGAACTCAAAAAGCAGCTTCTTGACATACTGAACGCTGAAAAAAGCAAGCCGGGCATTATTTACAACTACTGGTGGGATCAAAGCCCCGGCACCGGTATTGACAACGATGGAAATCTTACAATATTTGACTGCGGATTTGTTAAGCCCGCGCCAAGACATAATGGGATTTCGACATTTTGTGTTAACAACGGGCAGATCGCTCAGAATGTGATTACGCATTATATAGATATATATAAGGTGAAGTACGCAAACAGGAAGTAATTTAGGATTTTCGCAGCTATGATGCTTGCATCAAGCGCCTATTTTTTGATTTGTTTCTATCATTATTGTATTTTCGTAATGAAGCCATATTTTGCGGACGATTCCCGCGGGCTTTAATTGTACTGAACCACGGCATAAATTGACATTGTGCCGCTAAGCAGCAGAGTCGGCCCTACGTGCAGTTGCGTGCGGTGCAGTGTCAATTTATGCCGTTCACCAGTATATCATACACTCAAAAATGGAAAATTAATACTACAATGTCTAGTATATTCACTTCCCCGCTGTTGTTTGAACCTATCTTCAAAGAAAAAATTTGGGGCGGCAGCGCGTTGCGCGAAAAATTGGGTAAAAACGCGCCGCCGGATCTGCCCGTCGGCGAATCTTGGGAGATAAGCGGCTGGGGTAACAGCCAGACTAAGGTTGCTAAGGGCGAATTTGCGGGCGCAACTTTAGGCGAACTCTTTGCCCGTGATCCGGAGGGTTTGGCAGGTTCAAGCATCGGCTTAATAAATAAAAAAAGTTTCCCGCTGCTCTTCAAGTTTATTGACGCGCAAGAGAACCTTTCGATCCAAGTTCACCCAAACAGCAAACAGGCCCGCGCCCACGGATGGGGTGAAAGAGGCAAGACAGAGGCATGGTATGTAGTTGATGCCGAACCGGAAGCGCAGATCGCTCTTGGCTTCAACCGTAATGATATAACGGAAGAAGAGGCGATGGCAGCCGTTAACGGCGGATATTTTGAAAAACTTCTCAATTTTGTTCCCGCAAAAAAAGGCGATACGTTCTTTGTTCCCGCCGGAACCGTACACGCTATTTTGGGCGGCGTATTAATCTATGAAATACAGGAAGAATCAGACACAACGCTGCGTTTGTATGACTGGAACCGTGAGTCCCAAAGCGGAGTTACCCGGGAACTTCACATAGAAGAATCACTTGACATCATCAACTTCACCGAAAACAGGCCGTTAAAACCTGAACCTGTGATCATCGAAAAAAGTGAAAACTATGAGTATGAGCTGCTTTGCCACAATTCTAAATTCATTTTGAGCCGCTATAGTTTCTCAAAACCCGGCAGCGCGGCACTTGATCCGATAGACACATTCAGAGTTATAACTGTAGTTGACGGAAGCGCAGCTGTATGTATCGAAAAAAAATGTATATCTGTTAATAAAGGCCAAACCGTTTTGATACCGTCCCAATTGCGGGGCGTAACGCTTGAGGGAGAGGCCGGAACCTGTGTATTGGAGACTAAAGAGAGAATGAAAAAGGCATTGATCACCGGTATTACCGGTCAGGACGGCAGCTTTTTGGCTGAATTCCTTTTCGAAAAAGGCTATGAGGTACATGGTATAATGCGCCGTTCCTCATCATTCAACACGGAGCGTATTGAGCATTTGTATCTCAACGAATGGGTACGCGACATGCACCACAAGCGCGCGGTCAATCTTCACTACGGCGACATGACCGATTCCAGTTCGTTAATCCGTATATTGCAATTGATTCAGCCGGATGAGATTTACAATCTGGCCGCTCAAAGCCACGTGAAAGTATCCTTTGACGTCCCGGAATACACAGCGGAAGCCGACGCCATAGGAACGTTACGTTTGCTTGAAGCAGTGAGGATATTGGGCTTTGAAAAGAAGACAAGAATATATCAAGCCTCTACATCGGAGCTTTACGGTAAAGTTCAGGAAGTACCGCAAAAGGAGACAACCCCATTTTATCCGCGCTCTCCTTATGGTGTAGCTAAACAGTATGGTTTTTGGATTACTAAAAACTACCGTGAAAGTTACGGTATGTATGCCGTCAACGGGATACTTTTCAACCACGAATCAGAGCGGCGCGGCGAGACTTTTGTAACGCGCAAAATTACTCTCGCGGCGGCGCGTATTGCGCAAGGTATGCAGGATAAATTGTACCTTGGTAACCTGGACGCTCTGCGTGACTGGGGATACGCGAAAGACTACGTAGAGTGCATGTGGCTCATGCTGCAGCATAAGGATCCTGAAGATTTTGTAATAGCTACCGGTGAATATCATTCGGTAAGAAAATTTGCAACATTGGCGTTTGCGAACGCAGGGATAAAAATAAAGTGGGATGGCGAGGGCGTCAACGAAAAAGGTATTGATGAAAATAACGGAAGAGTTCTTATTGAGGTAGATCCAAAATATTTTCGTCCGGCAGAGGTAGAAGAGCTGCTGGGTGATCCTTCCAAAGCCAAAGAGCTTTTAGGATGGAATCCGCGTAAAACCTCTTTTGAAGAGCTTGTAAAAATTATGGTCGAACATGATATGCGGTATGTAACACGACTGTCGAAGCCGGAAATGCGTAATGATGGATAAAAACGCAAAAATATACATCGCCGGTCATTTGGGGCTTGTCGGCACGGCGATATGGAATAACCTTTTGTCAAAAGGTTATAAAAATCTTATAGGAAAGAGTCTGCAGGAATTAGACCTGCTTGACCGCGCCGCCGCGCAAAAATTTTTTGATGATGAGCGCCCCGACTACGTAGTGCTTGCCGCGGCCAAAGTAGGCGGCATTGTTGCGAATAATACATATCGTGCTGATTTTATCTATGAAAATTTGCAAATCCAACAAAACGTCATCCACGAATCATTTAAGCATGACGTAAAAAAATTACTCTTTTTGGGCAGTACATGTATCTATCCCAAAAACGCACCCCAGCCAATGTCTGAAGACGCTTTGCTTAGCGGCGAATTGGAGTATACAAATGAGCCCTACGCAATAGCGAAAATCGCCGGCCTCAAGATGTGCGAAAGTTTTAATTTACAATACGGAACTAACTATATAGCCGTAATGCCTACTAATCTGTATGGGCCGAGGGATAACTTTCACTTGGAGAACAGTCATGTAATACCCGGAGTGATGAGAAAGATATCTTTGGCGAAATGGCTGATGGATAAAGACATCGCCGCTATCCGCAAAGATCTTTCCGCCCGTCCTGTTAAAGGCGTTACCGGTGACGCTTCCGAGGATGAGTTGATTTCGGTCTTGTCAACTTACGGTGTCTATGCTGACAGAGTAGAATTGTGGGGAACCGGCATGGCCCTGCGTGAGTTTCTTTGGAGTGAGGATATGGCCGACGCCTGCATCCACATCTTGGAGCGAGTAGATTTCAAGGACATAGTAGCGGCAATGCAAGACGGCAGCAACAATGAAATCCGCAACTGTCACATAAATATTGGAACCGGCAAAGAGGTAACAATCAAAGAAATGGCGCAAGCAGTATCGCGTATTGTTGGATATCAAGGCAAAATAAACTTCGATTCGTCAAAGCCGGATGGGACAATGCGTAAACTTACAAACGTAAGCAAACTGCATAAATTAGGCTGGCGTCACAGCGTGGAAATTGAAGATGGTTTGACGCGGCTGTATAGATGGTATACTGCATAACGGCACGGGTCTGCACTGTGCCGCTAAGCAACCTCAAAAACAAACCTGTCCGCCTATCTGCTCCATCTTCGCGCTGCCGATTCCTTTCACTCCGAGCAGATCTTCTTTCTTGCGGAAAATACCTTTTTCCTGACGATGACGGATTATACTTGCGGCAAGAACAGGTCCAACACCTTTTATGGAAATAAGCTGTGCTTCTGTCGCGCTATTGATATTCAGACATTTAGTTTTTGACGTTGATTGTTTTTTTGAGGATGACGGTGAAGGCGTTGAAATAGCATTATGTAAAGTGTCACTGAATTTAGCAGACTGAAGTGATTCTAGTGATTGAGATGACTGAAGATCGGCGGCAGGTAAAGTACTTTCGCCTACAACAAGCCCAATCTGCCCCCCGGCAAGCAGCGTATCAAGAAGAATTTTCTCGCCATTTGACCCTATAGCTATAACTTCACCTGAACCGGAATCCTGCGCTGAACTCACATGAGAATAAATAAAGAATACGGCGCTAAGCGACCATAAGAGAATAGAGAGTCCGTTTGCCCATCTCACACTCCCGCCTTCATAACTTCTAAAAACGCGTCAACTACTACAGGATCAAACTGAGCTCCGCGCTCTTCGCGCAGGATTTTAAACGCTTTCTCCTGAGGCATCGCTTTGCGGTAGGGACGGTCGGAGGTCATCGCTTCATAAGTGTCTGAGACGCTTAAAAGTCTTGACCCCAGCGGGATTTCATCGCCCGCTAAACCAAAGGGGTAGCCTTTGCCGTTATAGAATTCGTGATGGTGCTGGACTAACACAACGAGCTGAGATAAAAATGGAATATTTGAGATAATTCTTGAACCAAGTTCCGGATGTCTTTTTATTTGATCATACTCTTCGTCGGTGAGCTTGCCGGGTTTATTTAAAATAGCTTCGCTTATACCGATTTTACCGATATCATGGAGAAGCCCCGCGTATTTTATATGCTCAAGCTCCTGACCGCTGATGTCCATATGCTTGCCAAGCGCAACAGTATACTTCATTACATTTTCGCTGTGCCCGTGGGTGTATTTATCTTTGGCCTCTACTGCCTGGGCGAAAGCGCGGACTGTGGAGAGATAGTTATTGCGCAGATTCTCGTAGAGTTTCACATTTTCTATAAAAATACTTGTCTGCATGGAGAGGGCGTTTATGATTTGTAAATCAAGATTTGACAGCGGATCATGACCTATTTTCCGCGCAAGCATCAAAACGCCCAAAAATTTATCTTTGGCGCAGAGCGGGAGCGCCATCACACTGCGCAGTCCATCAGGAATTTTATCTACGCCCGGCACCTGCTCCGTATGTTCGGAGCCTGTAATTATTGCTCTATTGTTGAACTGAACCCAGCTGCACAAGGAGGTAAAGGATTTTACGCGCCAAAATTCATACTTGGAAAATACCCCCGCTGTTTTAGATACTGTAAAGCGGGATTTACCATCAGACAAAAAAACCGCGCCGCTGTCCGCCTTAACCATACTCAGCGAAAACTCAAGAAAACTTTTGATAAGCTCCGAGGCGTTATCTGTTGAAGCAAGTATTTTTGTAACATCATGAAGCGAAGCGAGTCTTGAGAGAGCATAATTTTCCTCTTCAAGACGCTTTTTTGTAAACGCGCGGGAGACTTTTTCCGCAACCTCTTCAAGGTGAAACGGCTTTGTAAAGTAATCGGCGGCGCCGCACTTGAGCGCCTCTATTGCGGTGTCAAGCGTGGGGTGGCCGGTATTTATAAGAACCGGGATTTTGTAATTTGACTCCTGCATCCATTTTAAAAGCTCAACGCCTGAAATGCCCTGCATTTCAATATCAGAAATTACAAGATCTATGGGCTGAGACTGCAAAACTTCTTTAGCCTGCTCGCCGCAGAACGCCTGAGACACCTTATATCCAAGCGTACTCAAATATCTGCCGAGCAGACCGCAGAGCGTCTGTTCGTCGTCTACTATTAATAATTTTCTTTTTTCCATAACTTATTTGCCTGATTTTTTTATTATACAATTGATTGCATTGATTTATCAACTAAATAATTAATAGTTTTCATTATTCTAACTTGGCAAACTTGGCCATGAGTTTGCGCCTCGCGCCGTCGTTAAAAAGCACCGTAAGTTTTGTATCATCACCAATTCCGCTGATATTTACGATCTTGCCTTTTCCGTAAGTTTTATGAGTTACCTGCTGACCCATGCGGTACTGCACGCTCTCCGCCTGTGAGAACTCATCGTAAACGGCCCGCTGGGGCATTGACTCCTGCGCTCGTCCGCGTTCGCGGTATTGGTCACTGCTAACGGACTGATCTTCCCAATTATCACGAAAAAACTCCCGTCCGCGTTTGGCAGCCGCAAACGTCCCTCTATTTTTTGATGGGAAAGAGCGCGGAGACAACGCGCTGCCGCCTGTAAGCGCGCCGCCAAAAAAGACCGTACCGTTGGAAAATGTGTAGCGATCCGCGGGGATCTCTGCGATAAAGCGTGAACGCTCGCTTGGCTGAATATTCCCAAAACGAAAGCGCTGATCGGCATACGAACACTCAAGCGCGTCCATAGCGCGGGTTGCTCCTACGTAAAACAGCCGGCGCTCCTCCTCTACCTTTTCCTCATCATCGATATTTTGACGGGAGGGGATTATCCCATCCTCCACGCCGACTAAAAATACGCTCTTGAACTCAAGCCCCTTGGCGCAGTGGAGAGTCATAAAATTTACCGCGTTATCTTTACGGTTCCATCCGTCAATATCACTTGCCAATGAAACCTCTTCGATAAAATCGGAGATCGTCTTCCCCTTATTCTCTTCTTGCCAGGCATTAATAGCGTTCATCAATTCGTTTACGTTTTCTATTCTTGAAGCGTCCTCTTCAGAGACCGCCGCCCGCTCCCTGAGCATCTCCATATAGCCGCTTGTCTGCAAAATATCGTTAAGGATGTCTGAGGGCGGCTGTTTTCTCTCTACGGATGAGAGCAGGAGCTCAAATGTCTCTTTAAGATCTGTAAATCCTTTTTGTGAACGTCCGCCGACAGTATCGCAATGTCCGCCGAGCACCGTTTGAAGCATCGACAAACCTCTCTCTTTTGCCAATACGGCGAGCGACTCTCTCGCCTTATCGCCAAGACCGCGCGCCGGTACGTTCATAATGCGCTCAAAACTTACGTCATCCTTTACGTTGACAAGTAAACGCAGATAAGCCATGCAGTCTTTTATCTCTGCCCGTTCATAGAAACTCATTCCGCCGACAAGTACGTATGATATCCGTTTTTTGCGGAATGTCTCCTCAAAAATGCGCGACTGCGCATTCGTCCTGAATAATACGGCTATAGCGGTCCCCTGCATTTTTTGCAAGAGCTTTTCGCACTCAGACGCAACATATTCAGCTTCCTGCCTGTCATCTCTGAAGCGGTTTACTTTTACAGGCACGCCCTGCGCTCTGCCTGTCCAAAGTTCTTTGGGACTGCGTTTTTTGTTTTCGATGATCGCGGCGTTGGCAAAACTCAGTATAGCCGTAGTTGAACGGTAATTCTCTTCTAACTTGAAGATTTTCGTTTGCGGGAACTCTTTTTCAAATGATAAGATATTTTCAATCTGCGCGCCGCGCCATCCATAAATACTTTGATCATCATCACCAACCGCAAAAATCTTGTTATGACTTTTGGATAAAAGATGCACTAAGAGAAACTGCGCTCTGTTTGTGTCTTGATATTCGTCAACAAGCACGTATCTGAATTTGTCCTGATATTTTTCAAGAATCTCCTTATTGCCGCGCAATAGATACACGGTATTACTTATAAGATCATCAAAATCCATAGCCTGCTGCTCTTTGAGCGATTTATCATAAGCTTTGTAAAGTTTAGCGATTTCACGGTCTCTAAAGCTGCTTGCCGTCTCCTCAAACTGCGCCGGAGTGATACAGGATGATTTTTTTGAGGATATTATTGACTGCAAATATTTAGGAGGCATTGTCCTGTCGTCAATATCAAACTCTTTTAGCAGTTTTTTAATCACCGAGAGCTGATCGGCACTGTCATAAATTGTAAACGACTGCACATAACCGACAGCGCTTGCCTCAATTCTTAAAATCCTTGCGCATAGTGAGTGAAAGGTTCCAATCCATAAACCGCTCACAGGCGCGTTCACAAATTTCTCTACCCTCTCGCGCATTTCAGCGGCGGCTTTGTTTGTAAATGTAGCGGCAAAAATTTTTGACGGGTTATAACCTTGACTGATAAGATAAGCGATTTTAGCCGTGAGCACTCTTGTTTTGCCTGTACCCGCCCCGGCAAACACAAGCTCCGGCCCGTCAATGTATGCTACGGCGTCTCTTTGAATTTTGTTTAAAACCATGCTGTCAAGTACAGAGCCGCTTCTGCCGTCAGTCATCCTGAGTCGCCCCGATTACCTGCTCTATTGTTGTTGTGCCGGCGATCACTTTTTTGAGACCGTCGCGCCTCAAAGTGTCATAGTCGCCCCGTTTCATGCAGTACTGTTTTATCTGTTCCGCGGGCAAACGCTGTATCACCATATTGTTTATAGCCTCATCGGGCGTTAAAAATTCATAGAGACCCACGCGGCCTTTATACCCGGTACCGTTACACGTTTTGCAGCCCTTGGTTTTATAAAACTTCAGCCCCGCGCGCAGCCCCAGCTTTTGTAAAAGCGCCGGATCGGGATCGTACGGTTCCTTGCACTTGCACAACCTTCTCACAAGACGCTGCGCCAAAATTCCGATAACTGCCGACGTCACAAGAAACGGCTCTATCCCCATGTCAAGCAGACGCGTATACGCGCTGGGCGAATCGTTCGTGTGCAAAGTGGATAATACCAAGTGGCCGGTGAGCGCAGCCTGAATCGCCATTTGAGCAGTTTCAAAGTCACGCATTTCACCGATCATCACGATGTCGGGGTCTAAACGGAGAATGGAGCGCATACCGGCCGCGAATGTAAATCCTGCCGCCGCGTTTATCTGCCCCTGCGCCACGCCGTCAAGGTTAAATTCCACAGGGTCTTCCATTGTCACGATTTTCACGTCAACATTATTTATGCGTTTTAGACCGGCGTATAAAGAGGAGCTCTTGCCGCTTCCTGTAGGACCGGTCACAAGCAGTATCCCGTCGGGTCTCTCGATAACTTCTTCAAATTTTTTCTGAACATCGGGCAAAAATCCAAGCATGTCAATCGTGATATTCATAGACTCGGGGTCTAAGATACGCATAACTATATTTTCGCAAACACCGTGGCGCCTTGTCATAACGGGAAACGCGGCAACGCGCAAATCGATCTCACGTCCGTCGTGCCGTATTCTGAAGCGGCCGTCCTGCGGCTTGCGCTTTTCGGCGATGTCCATGCCGGCCATAATTTTCAAGCGTGAAGTAATCTGCGCGCGCAGTTGAAGCGGAATAGGATTCTGTTCAACAAGATCGCCGTCTATTCTATAGCGCAGCCGCGTATAGGTATCAAGCGGTTCAAGGTGAATATCCGACGCTTTCTTGCTTATCGCCTGACTTACAAGAAGGTTTACAAGTTTAACAACCTGCGCCCCCTCCTCATCGGTAAGCGCGTCGTTTTCTTCCTCATGCTTTACAACATCAAGCGACTGAGCTTCCACCGCGCTGCCCAAAAGCTGAGCCATATCCTCATTAGCGGTAGAGTAACTCTTCTGTATCACCGCCATTATGCTTTTTTCGGAAGCGATAACGGGTTCAATCTCTTTGCCGGTTTTAAACTTGATATGGTCTATAGTGCGCAGGTTTGTGGGGTCGGTCATAGCCACAGTGACAATCCCGTTCTGTTCATACATAGGGATCACTTTGTGCTTGCGCGCCATCTCTTCGGGAATAAGCTTAATAAGCTCTTTAGAAAAATTAAACTGCTCAAGCACAACATGCTGAATATCAAGCTGAGCGCTGAGTATGTCAATAAGTTTAGACTCTGTAATGAACTCAAGTTTTACAAGACACTTACCGAGAAGCTCTTTGGTTTTCTTCTGCTCCTCAAGCCCTTGATCTAACTGCTCCTGAGTAATAAGCCCTTGATCAACGAGTATTTCGCCGATACGTTTTTTCTGTTTGAGCTGAATCTGCTCACCGAGGATAGCGGTCAGATCTTCCTGGCTTATGTATTTTAAGTTGACTAATGTAGAGCCAAGATTAGAGCTTGTGCGCCGACACTCCCGAAGCGCTGTTAAAAGCTGCATCTCATTAATGAGTTTTTGAGCTAAAAGCACCTCGCCAAGTTTTTTATAACGTTTGTCCACTACCATAATAAGAGGTCAAATCCTTGAAAAATTACGTAAGGGCATACCTATAATTATACAATATAATATAAATATAGGCAAGGGGTAGAGATAGTAATTAATATTATGCGACGGAGCGCGCTTTCTGCACGCGGAAAAAACAGAGAGGGGGAATCCATATCTTTTCACCCCGCCCCGGATTAAAACCCGGGGCTATCAATCTTGCACCATTTCAGGGTGCGGAAATTACATCTTCGCATTAGACTCAACCTCAACACTCTCAGCCTGCATCTGCTCCTCAAGCACTGT
>WRCH01000068.1 GCA_009784115.1 Chitinispirillia bacterium | reverse complement strand
TATAGTAACTTTTTTATCTTCGCCTCTTTTCATAACGGTTGACTCAGGGCATACTTTTATGCAAACCCCGCATCCGTTACATTTTTCATGATCAACTTTTATCGCCATTTTTATTTGGTCCTTCCTTTATTATAAATCTGTACGGGTCTTTCTCAAAAGCAGGCGGGGGCAAGCCCCGCCTCTGCAAATCATGACCGAAACGCAATATTTTGTACGGGCGCGGTTAATCGCGCCCCTCCTTACGCTTTTTTCGCTTTAACTTTTTCGGTGATAGCTTTAATGGTGACAGCATCTGCATCACGCAGTGCCGCAATTGCTTCTTCACAAGCGGCATAATCGCTAAGAGCGATCGTGTAACAGCTTGTGCCGCCGCGAATAAGTCTTAGAGCCATATTTGCGTGATGAGAGTGTATCCCCACAAATACGCAAACGTCAAAATTATTGTGTAAAATTGTTACGTTCGGATGATTGGGGCTGATCTCCGCCGCGGGGTTAATCCCCTTTTGCCTGTAATCTGCCATAGGGATGATCTTCGCGCCGCACGCGGCCGCGAGTTCCTTTACAGCAGCAGCTTTTGGAGCAGCATCATCAGACCAATTCCACAAAAGAAGAGGCCCCGGGCATATTGCGGCGTTCTTTGCGTTAGCTAATTTTTCCGCAATAACTTCCACAGCTTTTGACTGCGGTACGATCTCCCCCTCAACAAGCGCATCTCCCTCATCAGGAAGCACTACTCCCATCATCGCCGCGGCTTTCGCAACAAACCCCTCCGGGCCTGGCAGCACTCTGTATTTTTCCTGAACCATTTTTACAGCCTCCGGTGATTCAATCCCATGTTCAAATATTATAGTACGATTATCATCGTCAAATTAATAAGATGTATAATATACAAAAAAACATCCCCGCCGCATAGTAGAATTTTATAAATTCTATATCCTAAGCCTTCCGTCAAGCATTCTATTATTGACTTTCAACCTGTAAATATAAACGCCTGACCCCGCTTTTCCCGTATTCCAGTTTAATTGATGAGTGCCCGGGCCGAATCTGCCGTTTGATACTCTGCCCACCTCTTTACCGGCAAGGTTATAAACGCGAAGCTCTGCATTGCCAGCTTCCGGAAGTGTAAAATTGAATACGACATTTGAGCGTGAGCGGACATGGTGGCTTATAGAGATACCGGAAGCGTTGCGGGATACTTTGCGATCGGCAATCCCTACCGGTTCTACAAAGTACAATGAATCATATACAAAAACCGCCTCAATCCTGCACTGCTGACTGCATGTAGGGCCTGTGCCCGGAGCTTCCGAAGAGAGACGCACCGTTAATATGGAATCGGTAGATTCTGTCGTAATCTCCGATCCGTCCCTCATCTCTCTTACAATCCACTTATCTATGCGGTGGAAGCGTTTCCCCGCGCCGCTTACCGTGATAGGCGCGCGCGCGAAATAGTCGCCGCCCCATGAGAATCTGCTGCCGTTCCATGATCTCTGCGAATTTGTGCTCGGCATCCTCGGATCAATGACCATTGAGTTGATTTTTATTAGACCGCGAGTTGTATCGCTTATAAAGGTAACGGTGCGGTCTGTGCCCAAATTATCGTGGCCGCTTGGTCTGAAGTTGCTGGAGTTTCTTACTGCATCACGAAAACCCTCTATCTTACGGTTATAATTGCTCTTGAGCTTTGGTATGGAGATCTCCTCCCAGGAGCGCGAAGGATTAGCATCGTCGGTGAGATGTTCCCGTCCCTGTTCCCTGTGAAATACTGGATTTCTCCAGCGCCTGATATGGTCATTCATAATAGGTTTCATTGTCGTAACAATGCTGTCTATAACAGAGTCTGATCTTCCGGGGTGAAACGCGGTGTTTAAGAGATTGGCGAAACTGTTAATGAAATGGTGCCTTACCGATTCATTAGCCATTAAATTACGAAACAGCTCATTTCCCGGATTTGATTGAAAAATCATACTTAATGTAGGCGCAGCAGGATCCGTATGCGCATTGTCGTGAACACCGGCCCAAATATTCATGATTTGATCAAGATCGTGGACAAACCAGCGGAACCTTCCGTCCCGTCCTTTGGGAGCGTACCAGCTAAAATTCCTGCGTTCACGCCACAGTCTTTGATTGTTCCAAACACCGTCCCAGTTGCCAAGTAAAATCTGTACGGCGTAGTGATCAACATAGCTGTCAATGTCAATCAGCTTAAGCATTGAATCAAGCACCGCTTTATCTGCGGGGTTGTTTCTAACGTTTCTTGAATATTCTGCCATTCTGAAGAAAGCGGCGGAGTCTCCCTCACCCACAGCGGCTCTCATGGCGCCTGTGCCCCGGCCGCTGCTGCTGAAATTAAGAATATCTACATTGTCGGGATCAACGCCATAGACTCTTTCTAAAAAATGTTTGTCATGACGCTCTCTTATGTTATGCCATCCCCAAAACTCACCATTGACAAACACGATAACGGAACGAAACGCCTGTATATCAAAGGTCTTAACATGGGAGAGCATATACTGCGCCGAAGCGTCGCGTATGAGCGCTACCTGAACGTCATTTCCGCCTGTGCGGATGAGAAGCCGCCGGAAACTTGAGTCGGGACGGTTATGAAAGAGCCTGTCATTAAAATTAATGTGTCTCTCGCTATATTCCCGCCGGGCGTAAACTCTGAGCGATTTCTGCGGAAAACGTCTCGTCCATCCGCCGTTTATCCTGTACCCGACCGCTTGAGATACCACTAGATTGCCGTTTGTTCCGAAGTACTCAAAGTGGCCGGGCCGTTCCCAATCGTCACCTCTCATGTAATAGTTACCTGTCCAGCTTCTGCTTGAAGTGCTTGAATTGGTTGAATCGTAGTTAGCGCCGGGTACGTATATCCCCTGGCTATGTCCAAAAAAGTCAAGACTGTCAACGATCACCGAAACTATAGGCAGTGATCTGTACGGGCTGCCCTGCGGTAACACAAAAAATGAACCGCTTATCATAGATCCCGGCACAACAGTATTGTTTCTAAACGCGGCGGCGCGGATAACCGTTCCCTTGGTGACATTTCCGTTAGGCGAGAGCCAGGGGAGATCTCCCCCCATCACGTTGAGCATATTGGTGGGAGGCGTGGTTCTGATGTTTGAAAAATTATTTGGGCTGTCTGTACGGTCGGCAATTGAAATCGCTGCGCTGTAACGCGTTGACCCCGAAGCGTTCGGCCGAGGCTCCGACCCGTTTGTCGTATACCAAATTTCAGCGTCCGAACCGCCGTTTATTGATAAATTGAAATTACTCGCGTAACTCCCCGGAGCGGGAGAAAATGTTAATGTTTGTCCAAAAGACGCTGCCGCGGCGATTGATATAAAAACAGACGCAAAAATAAGATTCCGTGACGTCATAGGGCTGCTCCTTTAAATGACGTTATGTAAATTCGCAATGATTTCGTATTGATTTAGATAAATCACGTAATATTACAATATAATGTATGTGTGCGGTACATGTAAGGATTTTATGAAAAATGTTGAATTTGGGTGTTTTTTTGCAGTTACTGCGGAAGAGTTTTGCTTCGATTTTCCTGTATCCGCTTTACAGATACCGATAGCAGTTTTGCAAGCGTTTCCATCGCAAAAAAGACTGCAAGTACCCTTAAAAGCCTACAAACACCTTGTTTTTTAACTTGCGAAATACTATTTTCAAAGTATAATTATTGATTTTAAAAATCTTGCAACTCTTTTAAAATCAAATGATTATAACTTAGGTTCAAACTAAAGCCCCCATAGCTCAGTAGGATAGAGCACAGGTTTCCTAAACCTGGTGCCGCAAGTTCGATTCTTGCTGGGGGTATTTTAACTGTGATCGGCGGGACGCGTGATTTCTCCCTCTGACGTTGTACTAGTGAACGGCATAAATTGACACTGCACCGCACGCAGCTGCACGCAGGGCCGTAAGGCTGCTTAGCGGCACAGTGTCGATTTATGCCGTGGTTCAGTATGGATATTTAAGCGGTGCGATAACAACTCATTTATAAATAAACAAATGATGCGCAAAAAAAAATTATAGGAAACGATTTTAGATTTTTCTTTCATACCGTTAAAAACTATACTATATTCATTAGTTGATGGAGTCCAAATGATTTATAGCCGTTTTGCGTCTCCAAAAAGAGATGCGCTGATTTCAGGAGTTAAATATGAAACGTTCATTGTTGATTTTTATGGTTTTGCCGATGATTGCCGGATGTGCCGCGTCTGCGGGCGGGTCACAGTATAAAGAGGTTGAGTCAAGAGAGCCTCTCAAAACAGTGGAAGCGCAAAGTATAGAATATACGAGCAGCGCCAAAAGTCCGCTCACTTTTATTGATACCTTAAACCGCGGTAAAGAGATCTCTCTTTCTGAGGGCGACGTAGCGATGCTTGATATCGGCGGCAGAAGCGCGGCGCCTGCGAGAGTTGAGATTAACGAACCGCGTTTTCGCATCCAAATCATGGCGTCGGGTCAAATCGATGTAGCGCGTCAGGAGAAGATGAGAGCGGAATCAACCACCGGCCTGCCGGTTTTTTTGTCTTCCGAACAGTCGCTTTTCAAATTGTATGTAGGCGAATTCCAAACAAGAGAGATGGCCGAAGCCGCGCTTCCTGATATAAGGAAAGCGTATAAGGATGCTTGGATTGTGAGGAAATAGGGTTACGATATCCTAACCCTGATATACTCGGCCAAGTCTTTCAATACCGCCCCCTTATCGCCCAAAAACGCGATATCTTTCCACGCGTTTTCGATGAGCTCCTGAGCGTAGCGTTTTGATTCCGCCATGCCGACAATCGCCGGGAATGTCGCCTTGCCCTTATCTTTGTCGCGGCCTACATTTTTACCTAAAGTTTCTGATGTGCTCTCTTCGTCAAGGATATCATCTATCACCTGAAAAGCGAGTCCTACGTTGTTGCCGTAGGAGGTGAGTTTTTCGATTGTTTGTGTCGGCGCGTTTGCGAGCATTGCCCCTATTTTTACGGATGCTCTTATTAGCGCAGTGGTTTTATTGTTGTGGATATATTCGACAGTCGCTTTGTCAACAGTTTTACCTTCTGATTCTATGTCTACGACCTGTCCGCCGATCATTCCGTTTGTACCAAGGGCAACGGCGATCTCCGTTATTATGTCAACCCGTCCTATAGAAGCAAGCACCTCAAAGGCCAAGATACATAAGGCATCGCCGCCAAGTACCGCGAGCGCTTCGTTAAAGGCTTTGTGCGCGGTTGGCTTGCCGCGGCGGAAATCATCATCATCCATGCAGGGGAGATCATCGTGGATAAGCGAAAACGTATGGAGCATCTCGATAGCCGCCGCTGTCTTCATAGCTTTTTCGTCGCCGAATTCTCCGCCGCACGCTTCATAGGCCGCCATTACAAGACAGGGACGCACCCGTTTGCCGCCGGCAAAACTTGAATAGCGCATCAGCGTGTGTATCGAAGCTGGGTAGTGAGTTTCGGGCGGCAGTATCCGCTCAAGTGTCTCGTTTGCCGCGTCGCTTACTTTTTGAATATACTCCTTGAGTTCATCCATCGTTTTGCTCTCCGCCGGTAAATGATTCGAGGTTTTCGCCGAGAATCTTGGTTATAAATTCGCCGTTTTCGCCTTTAATAAGTTCCCGCAGCTTGCCTTTAGCGTGTTTGAGATGAGAGTCGCAGGCACGCATTAGACGTATTCCATCCTCAAAATGAAGAAGCGCGCTGTCGAGCGTAAGGTCATCTCTCTCAAGCTGCTCAATAATAAGCTCAAGCTTATCAAGAGACTCCTCGAAAGCGGGGCTGCTTTTCTTTTTTGAAGCTGGCATAGTGGTTAAATATAAGTTATAGCGGAGGTTAGCTGATAGTGAAATTTTTAAATAACAAAAATAACGGCACTTTTGCTTCAGTCATTTTTCTGTTGCAATTCCGCCCGAAATTTACGCTGATTATCCTTACGAAATATTATTTTATCCATATGATGCAAAACACTAATAAAACTTCTCTTGCGCTGACAGACGGCGGTAATTTATACTATTAATTCATTGATACAATAATAATCTTATAGAAAACAGGCTGACGCATAATGAACGAACAGGAATTACTGCAAATAATTGATTTGGGCGAATCCAGTAAGGTTCAGTTTAAGGAGCGTATGCCGCACTTGGACAGCTTTGCGAATGAACTTATCGCGTTTTCAAATTCCGGCGGCGGTATTATAATCTTTGGCGTTAACGATAAAACCGGCGAATTGAACGGACTCTCTTTTGGAGAGATACAGCAGCTGAATCAAAATATTGTTAATACCGCGTCCCAAAAAGTATACCCGCCTGTATATCTCTCAACCGAAACCGTTCGCGTAAATGAGCATCAATTGGTTGCTGTAACTGTTGATGAGGGGTTATCCAAACCGTACAAAGACTCCAACGGCACCATCTATTTAAAGAACGGCTCCGATAAGCGAAAAGTTACGTCAAACGATGAGATCGCCCGCTTGCTGGGGAGTAAAAGTCTGCTTGCCGATGAGATGGAAGTGTCCGGCACCAGTATTAAGGATGTGAACGAGTACTTGTTTTCGGAATATTTCAAAAAGGAATTTGGGGTATCATACAAGGAAAAAGGGCTGACTTTTGAACAGGCGCTCTCTGTTAAAAAAGTTATACGAAACGGATGTTTAACGGTTGCGGGTTTGCTGTTTTTCGGAAATGAACCGCAGTCTTTGCGCCCTGCTTTTACCATAAAAGCAGTGATGTTTGCGGGAAATGATATCGGCGGCAGTACTTACCGGAGTAAACCCGAAGATTTAAAGGGGCCCATATCGGAGCTTTTCAGACAGGGAATGATGTACGTGAAGAGCAGTATAAAGTATCTGCAAAACGACCAGGGGTTCAATACCACCGGTATTCCCGAAATCTCTATTACCGCTATGGAAGAGGTTTTGCAAAACGCGCTCATCCATCGCGATTATTTCAAAAATGCCCCTGTGCGTCTGCTCATTTTCGACAACCGCATCGAAATAATAAGTCCGGGAAAACTGCCCAACAGCCTCACGGTTGAAGAGGTAAAATATGGGAATCCGGTCACTAGAAATAACCAAATCGCCCTTTTCGCCAGCCACACCCTGCCTTACAGCGGTCTTGGTTCCGGCATACGCCGCGCTTTGATCAATCAGCCGGATTTGGAATTGGAAAACGACGTTGAGGGCGATCAGTTTATCGTTCGGTTTATGCGTAAAAATAGCGATTGATATTCCCGGGAAGAAGTGGTAGACCGTAACCTGACAGAAGGCGGTACAGTAACTGTCGATGGCACAATATCAGCTTGGTAAAATAAGTACAAATTATCACGTAAAATCGGCTACGTGATAAATCACCGGCTATAAAACTCACAAATCGCCGGTTACAAGAGTCACAAATTCACTGTTGCAAAACTCGCAAATCACCGGTTGAAACACTTGCATTTTAGCGGTTAGTATGTTATATTTTATAAAATACGGTAATAACAATGGGGTAATTTTATGGATTATAATAAAAGATTTGCCGATAAATTGCTTGCCCAGCGGCTTCAAAGCGCCGGCGCCGTTCTCATTGAGGGAGCAAAGGGGTGCGGCAAGACAGAGACCGCCAAGCGGCAAGCGGCTGGAGTTGTAAGATTTGACGCTGATGAGCAAATAAAAATAAAGATGGAGATAGACCCTAAGAGTGTTCTTGCGGGTAAAACTCCAATGTTACTCGACGAATGGCAGGATTATCCGCAAATTTGGAACTATGTGCGGCGCGAGGTGGATGAGCGAAAGCAAAAGGGGCAGTTTATTTTGACCGGTTCAGCCACTCCGGAAGATAAAGTGAAGCGGCACTCCGGTGCGGGGCGGTTCTCGGTTATAAAGATGCGGCCTATGTCTCTTTATGAAAGAGGCTGGTCTTGCGGCGAGGTTAGTTTAGCGGCTCTGATGAAAGGTGAAGCGCCTGCCTCCAAAGATGTAAAGTTTGATCTCGGCCTGCTTGCGGAGAAGATAACAATTGGAGGCTGGCCGGGGTTAATTGGCGCGGGCGTTTCTGAAGGACTGCGTTTTGTCAGCGATTATATGGCGTTAATTTCTGAAGTTGATTTGAGTAAGGTATCGGATAAAAAGCGTGATCCGTATAAAGTGACGCGCCTGCTTCGGTCGCTTGCGCGAAATATCTCTACCGAAGCGGGTATCACTGCGCTTTCAAGAGACACCGGCGGAAGTGACAATAGCTTGAATGATGAAACGACAGCAGAGTACTTATCCGCGTTAGAAAGATTGATGGCTGTTGATAATGTGCCTGCTTGGAATACGCACATTCGCTCGTCTGATATGCTTCGCAAAGCCCCCAAGCGCCATTTTGCCGATCCATCTATGGCAGTTGCCGCACTCGGGTTGTCTGTTGATAAATTACTTGCGGATCTAAATTATTTCGGACTGTTGTTTGAGTCGCTCGCCGTTCGGGATTTAAAAGTATACGCAGACGCGGACGGCGCCAAAGTATTCCATTACCGCGATTCGCGGGATTTGGAGATTGACGCCGTTGTAGAATATGCGGACGGAACGTGGGGAGCGTTTGAAGTAAAGCTCGGAATAGGAGCGGTAGATGCCGCAGCAGCTAATCTTTTGAAGTTAGCCGATAAAATTGACACCGCCAAAACAAAACCGGCGGCGGCGCTGACGGTACTCACAGGCAATGGATTTGCGTACAGGCGGCCAGACGGAGTTAACGTAGTGCCTCTATCGACTTTGCGTTAGATTGTTTTCGGGATGATTGATTAACCGCGCCCCGTACATTATTTTCTAATTAGACATTATCCAAAGTTACAAATTGATGACGACTAAGATATGATGTGTACGGAGAGCGTATAAATGGGAACGGATAAAAATTATTACGAAGAGTTTGAAATAGACCTGGCTCTAAAAGGCGGCGCGCTTATTTTGGCCATACGCGAAAAGGCTCGTGAGTGGATGCTTAAGCAAAACAGCGCGCAGAGTGATGATTTAAAGGATGAGGCCGCTAAAAAGATCGCCCGTTTGGTTGAGTTTAAAAAGATGGTTCTTGATGAATCCGCAAAAATCGAGGACTCCGAAAGTTCTGACAGTGATCAGGCGGGCAATGAACAGCAGGATCTTGAACAGGTGAAACTTGAACAGCAGAAAGTTAAGCGGCAAAAATTAGAAGAGATGAAAGCTGAACTTGATAAGCGCAAACTTAATATTGACCGCAATCCGAAAAAATCAAATAATTCAAGCCCGCCGCCCCCTCTTCCCGAAAAAACAGCGCAATCAACTCTCAATACAAATACACAAACAGCGAGCTTCAAAAAGAAAAAACAGAAAGCGCTCATTGTTTCAGCTGTTACCGTAGTTATCATTGCTGTAAGCGTTATTGGATTTGTTGTCCCATCGGTAAATCAAAAAAAATTAGAAAATCAAAAAAAAGCAGAACTGCAGCGCCAAGAACAGCAGTATCAAGAAGAACAGGAAAGAGCGCAGTATCAGGAACAGCTGCGCCGGGAATCGCAGCAATGGGCGCAGGCGCAAGAGCGGCAAGCGGCAGAGAGCGCCGCTAAGGCAGGAGATCAACGGGAAGCAGCACAAACCCCGCAAACGTTTACAGATTCAAGAGACGGCCAAACTTACCGAACAGTAAAAATCGGCACTCAAGTATGGATGGCTCAAAATCTGAATTTCAACGCAAACGGCAGCAGATGTCATAATGACAGAGCGGATGCGTGCGCGAGGTTTGGGCGGCTCTACGATTGGAGTACGGCACTCACGGCATGTCCCGCCGGATGGCGTTTGCCGGGTTTAAACGATTGGCAAGTACTTGTAAAATCTGCCGGCGGCGATGAGACCGCCGGAAACAGACTCAAGGCCAAAGGGGGAGGCTGGCTTAAAAACCGTGACGGCGGAATTGGCGGCACAGACGATTATGGATTTTCCGCTTTGCCCGCTGGACACTATTTTGGTCCCTCAAACGATAAAGCGGAATTCAGCGGGATAGGTATCCACGGTACATGGTGGACTACCGCTCATAGCGGCAACAACGCCTCTGTTCGGGGTATGGGGCACAGTAACGGTATTGTAGGGCGTGCTCAGAATTTTAAATCGGACTTGGTCAGTGTACGCTGTATCAGAGATTAGATTAGAATGTTAGGTTGTAAATTGAAACAGCAGGGAGATTTATATGAGCATCAACAAAAATACGCTTATTGGCGCAGGTGTGGTTATCGTTTTTATAATGATCGCTGTTATTATTTTTAAAAGCGGTTTAACGGAAAAAAGAGTAGTGGTCAATGCGCCGGTGCTTACGGATGCACGCGACGGTAAAACATATCGTACGGTTATAATAGCTAATAAAAGATGGATGGCTGAGAATTTAAACTATGCGGCTGATTACTCATTTTGTTATGACAATGATGATGAAATTTGCGATAAGTACGGTAGATTGTATGATTGGAACGCGGCGATGGATGCTTGCCCGGCCGGCTGGGTTTTGCCGGGTCGGGATGATTGGAATGCTCTGTTTTGGGCGGCAGACGGCGCCAATTTTCTTGCGGGCAGAAAATTAAAATCAAGAAAAGGCTGGGATAATAAGGGCAATGGCAGAGATAATTTCGGCTTCTCGGCTCTGCCGGGCGGCTACAGTTGGGTTCATAACGCGTTTGCCGGCATCGGCACGTCCGGCGGCTGGTGGAGCTCCGCCCACAGCGGCGCTCTGAACATGAACGCGTGGGGCTGGAATATGTACTCGGACCGCACGAGTTTAAGCGAGAATCTATACAACAATAACCGTGGACTTTCGGTTCGATGCGTTGAGGAATAGGGGCAGATTTTTCTTGGACTTGATAATAAGCTATCTGCAACAGTTTGGAAGCGGAACAAAGGCAGATTTTATCAAGCTGCTTGGTGATAAGTTGTCGGATGTGCCTGATGAGAAGCAAAAAATTAATAAAGTGAGAAAATTACTATTTTTTATGAGCCGCCAAAAGCTTATCAAACACTGATTATACTGTTACTCTTACACCGCAAACCAATGCTGGAACATACGCGGTAACGGTTACGGGTATCGGCAATTACACAGGTACGGCATCCGTCAATTTCGTAATCAATCCGAAGCCATTGACAGAATTTTTACGGAGAGGGGAGTTGCGTTTTTTGCGTTGCAAGCTTTAGTGAATTAGTGCAACTTTCGCAACTCCGCCCCGGAATTAAAAATACTCAATACCTTTTCGTTCACACCATTCTCGTGCAACTTCCAAAAATGCTTTGCGTCTGAAAGCGTACCATTCATCGGCCAAGTCTACACGATGGAGCGTATCCTTAAATCGCCGAAATGCACCTTTACCCTCCAGCGCAACGCAAAGCAGCTCGCTTTTGCGAGGATCAGATATCGTCTCTGCAAAATCAACCATTATGTCATATTCGCCAATATACTCCTGACTTGGTGCGGCAATCCAGGCGTCATCATCGAATTTTTCGGCGTTTGCGTCCTCTTCATCCATAAAATCACTATAAAAGTCAAATTCACCGGTTTCTTTGTTGTAAAACAGATGTCTTTCGTCACCGATTATTTCAAATTCATCTGCGGCTGCGTTTAAATCCAGCTTTTTCATATACTCCCCTGTTTCGTAAATGTTATGCCTCAAACTAAAATATATTTAAAAACAGCTTTTGAATAGTGGTAATGTATTGTTTTATCAAAGTAATATACTTTTTAATCGGTGAAATGAGGTAATTGATTATTAAGCGATTTGCAAATTTTCAATTTGCGGAAAAACTATCGGAAAGATTAATCCGTCCCCAAAGTAAAAAGATGGCCGTATAGAGTGCCTGTCAAAAGGACGGTCGGCCAAATGAAATTTGAATTAGGTAATGCCCGATAAATTAGGTAAATTTGAATGGACAGCAAAGCGAATTGAACGCCGTTTGTAATTTTATAAGAGGAAAAGTTCCTTGGAGCAAATTTGGAGTCAAAAAGCTCTTATAATTTTCTAAAAACAAAATCTGTTTTTAAGGATCGATTAAATAAATTTATACTCCGCCTCTTTAATATGAAGCGGCCCTTCGCGTTTCAGGACACTTGAGTATAGAATAAATTTTGACACTAAAAACGGTTTCGTTTTAAACAGCGAATTCGCGCTCATAAATCCGGCGAGTTTTTGCGGCGGTGAACCGTTTAGGCGCGCAACAGTTATGTGCGGATGGAATTTGCGGTCTGCGTTTGGGAGTCCCGCAGCAATAACGGCGCGTTCCACATGTTTTTGCAATCTTATCAAAATGTCATTTTTTGCTATTCCGCACCACAATATACGCGGCTCTTTTCTTGGCGGGAAAAATCCAACAGATTGGAGCTGCATTGTGAAGGGGGCGAATTTCACAGTTTTTAAAGAGTTATCAATCGTTTGTGCGATATCCTCACTTACATCTCCAATAAAACGCAGTGTAAGATGCAGTTGATTTTCGGGAGTCCATCTTGCGCCGGGGATCGCCTCGTATATATCGCCTATATCTTCACAGATATTCTCAGGGATATCAATAGCTATAAACAGGCGTATCATAATTGAGCCGTGGTATCTCTTATACCGGGTTGATGGGTGTATTGACTAATGCAAACAGCCGCGTTACATCGTCTTATTTCTGCCGTAAAGACTAACGATGTATCTCTCGGCTATAAGCGTGGCCATAGCCGCCATTTTTTCTATCCTCAATAGCAACAGACAAAGCATGAGAAGAAACGCGATAATGAGAATTGACAAAAATATAAATATCACTATCATAAATTATATCGCCTCCGCTATACCTCTTGATGGACCCACATTCGGAAAACGCGTTTTTGAAGCGTTGTACATTTTAAGTCCTGCCATTGCTATCATCGCCGCGTTATCCGTACAGAATTTTGGTGATGGAAAATATACATTATCCGCGCCAAATTTTTTAATCAGCTCGTCTCTTAAATAACCGTTGCAAGCTACTCCGCCCCCAAGCGCAATTGTCTTTATGCCATCATCATAAGATTTTGACGCGCGGCTCAAATTGTTGACAAGAGAGCTAACGGCAGCTTCCTGAAACGCCCTGCAAATCTGCGGGCGGTTCTCCTTAATATACTGCTCGCTGTTTGAAGATATGAAATTTTTTACAGCGGTTTTTAATCCCGAGAAGCTAAAGTCAAGAGAATTGGGGGATGATAAACGCGCAATTGGAAATTTTATGCTCTCTTTTTTGTCATCTGTTGCGTCTGTATTATCGGATTTATCCGCATTGACAGCTTTTGCAGCTTCCTCTTCTATCGCGCGCCCGGCAGGGTAGGGGAACCCGAGCAGTTTACCCGCTTTGTCAAAAGCTTCTCCGGCGGCGTCGTCAACTGTCCGCCCAAGACAGCGGCAGTTTCCGTAAGATTCGTATCTGTAAATAGCGGTATGGCCGCCCGATGCGAGTAAGCATAGAAACGGTGTTGGGATATTTGGATGTTCGATAAACAAAGAGCAGATATGGCCGTCAAGGTGATTTACCCCTGTTATGGGGATACCGTAAGCGGTGTGCAGACCAAGAGCGAAGCTCACCCCCACAAGAAGCGCTCCCGCAAGACCGGGACTGTCTGTTACCGCGATAAGATCTATCTTGTCTATAGTAAGATTACAATCCTTAATGACCCTTTTTGTGAGGACGTCGATCTTCTCCAAATGAGCGCGTGAGGCTACTTCGGGTACAACTCCGCCGTAAAGCGAGTGCTCTTCCTGAGAGTGGGTCAGGCTTGAGATAACGGCGCCGTCTTTCATAACAGAAACGGAAGTTTCATCGCAGGAGGATTCTATGCCGAGAATGATCATTTTTTTATTTTACAATAGATAATTATAACGTGAATAGACGATTTGTCATAAATAAATATACTTAATGGCTGTGCTTTGGTGGGTTACTGATTACGCCCCTTTGGGGCTGAGAAAGAGATCGTTTTGCATTTTTTATAAAAAAGTTGTTGCATTTCATTCAAAATTATTATATATTATTAATATAGTAATTAAATGTGACACTTGTAACTATGGGGAGGCGATCAGAGATGCGTGCAGGTTTATACACAATCTTGTTTGTAATAGCTCTTAGTTTGGGTGTTATAGCTCAGCAGAACGCTCCAGCGGTATCTGCGAAGTCCGACAGCTCTAAAGTCGTAATACAGCACTCTTCCCAGCAAAGACCGTCGCTCAACAAACAAAACGGTGTTTTGCGTCCGGTTAAAAATACCAACTGGTCTAAAATTAAAGCTCTTTTCGAATAATTGTCAACTATCCCGTAAAATCCGCAAAATTTTATTATTATCCTCAATACGCCACATATATATTGTATTATGTGTTGATCTATTGTATACTTATATTTTAAACATTATTGAAACGTTTAGATAACTTGTAGATAATTCATTATATATATTAAACAATCACTAACTAAAATACCTGTAAAGGAACTGTGCTATGAGTTTCGAAAATCTGCTAAGACCCAAATCTGTTGCTGTTGTTGGCGCGTCCGCACAAGCCGGAAAAGTTGGATACGAGATTTTAAAAAACGTTATTGACGATGGATTTGAAGGGCCCATTTACCCGATCAACCCCAAAGCTGACGAGATCCTCGGGAAAAAATGTTACAAAACTCTCACAGAGGTGCCTGGAGCTGTTGATCTCGCTATCGTAGTGATCAAACGAGACCTTGTTATCCCCACGCTCAAAGAGATGGGTGAAAAAGGGACAAAAGCCACGATTGTAATTACCGCAGGATTTGGTGAAACAGGCGCAGAGGGTAAAAAGCTTCAGCAGGAAATTATAGATGTTGTACGCAAGTATGAAATCACAATGGTCGGCCCCAACTGCCTTGGCTTGCTTAATCCCTGGCATAAGCTCAACGCCTCATTTGGAGGCACGGCAGGCGTACCCGGCGGTATAGCGCTTATCTCTCAGTCAGGCGCATTGCTTACCTCTGTTCAGGATATCGCAGCTCAGGAGAAACTGGGATGGTCGGTTCTTGCTTCAATCGGTAACAAAGCTTCGCTTGATGAAGTTGACTTCTTAGAAGGTCTCAGAAACGACAAAAATACAAAAGTTATCGCAGGGTATCTTGAAAACATTACTCGCGGACGGGATTTTATCCGCGAAGCTGAGATCGTAAGCAAAGAGAAGCCTATCGTTCTTTTAAAAGCAGGACGCACAGACTCTGGAGCAAAAGCCGCAGCTTCACATACCGGAAGCCTTGCAGGAGCGGATTCTTCTTACGCGTCGGCGTTTGACAGAGTAGGGGTGATTCGCGCGGAATCTATAGAACAATTGT
>WRCH01000067.1 GCA_009784115.1 Chitinispirillia bacterium | reverse complement strand
CAAAAATTCCATTTCCGGTATACGGCCGCATTTATTTATGCCGGCTATAGCTGTTTTTGTACCGCATGGAAGCGTTAGAGGTGTTGTCAAAGCGCAGTTTATATATCTTGACGCCTCTTTAACCGCGTTTTCATACTCTTTAGTTGATGAGAGATTAAAGACATTGCTGCGTTTTAGATATTTGTCTGTTATATCAACGAGACGATTTTCATTTTTAAGTATCGTATGTAAATCAGACATATCTAAAAGTTCCTCGATGATTCTATGCAGTGCGTCTCCGATGATTCTTCCGCCCGGTAATTTACTTGCATTACTTTCGGTGATTATATCCTCAACATCATCTTCTTCGCTCTTGTCAACATCACGGTAAGAGCTTAAATTCCGGCTGAGTTGAGAGTAGCTTGTAAGTTTTGTGATAAAAGGCGTCAAAAACAGTTCAGGAATCTCTTTTGGATTTATGGATTGAACAGTTATGGTTTTCGATTCGTCAATAATATTATCGGAAGAATCAGATAATAATAACTGCCGATCGTCAAAAAGTTCTATAAATGGATTTTGCTGATCAATAAGCGCTTTTAAATGTGCGGAAAGCTCTTTTTCTTTCTCGCGCATCACTAAAAAAAGCATTATCTGCGGTCTTGTTATGGCGACATAGAACAGGCGCCGGCGCTCTTGCTTTTGAGCGGTAGTGTAATTGTCAACCGCTTCATTAAGCAGAGGATTTTCTCTTGGATTGCCAAGGTAGGGAGCGAGCTTCCTCGTCTTATCATTTTTATCGCTATAGAGCAGAAAATTCGGTGATCGCGGCAGCTCTTTTTTTTCTGAGTTTACAACAAAAACTACAGGAAACTCAAGTCCTTTTGCCGCGTGCATGGTAAGGATTTTTACGCTTGATTTTTCGGTAGAGAGAGTATGAATATTTTTATCGCCGCCGGCGCTCTCCTCATTTGTGTAGAGACGTTCAAGATGGTCGATAAGCGGATGCAGTCCGCAATTTTTGCTGTATAACCATTCTATGCAATAATCAGCTGCCTGCCGTAAATCGGCCAGGCTCCTCTCTCCATCGTTAAGCAAAATGAGGCGCTGCCGGATATTTGTTTTTTCAAGAATACTGTTAAAAAGCTGCGCCCAGAGCCGCTTATCGGCCAAGAAACTCCAATTGTGAAAGCAGTGATAAGCGCAGCGTATATTCTCACAATTGTATTTGTGATCAAAGCTGAGTTTGTGATTATCGCAGGGGGGATTTATAAGATGAGGCGCAATATTGAAAAAATGCGTAAGCATTGCGCTGACAAGCGCCGGTTTATCATCTTTTTTAAGAATTGCTGTCAATACAGCCCGCAGATCACGCACCATTACGGAATTAAAAACGCCTGTCTGTTTATACTTTACACATGGTACGCGCTGGATTCTCAGTTCGTCAATAAAACTTTGAGCAAGCGCGTGAGTTTCAACGATGATTGCGAAATCTTTATAGTCAAGGGTCAGATTTTTCCATTTTAAACCATCAGGAACAGAAACTGTTCTCCCTTTCAAATTTTTGATCGCTTTGCATACCGCTTCCGCGGGACTTTTACGCTCATCGTCCTCGTTATCTGTGATAAGCGAGATAATTTTAATCGCTTTTTCGCCGAGCGGATATTTAGGCGGATCTGTGCGCTTTGGCGCTCTTGCGCTGTCATCTGCCGAATAGGTGATACTGTCAGCTTTGCCGCTGTCATCACCAAAAAGAAACCAATCTTCCCCGTTATTGCATTCAGAAGTAAATTTGGGGCAAAGAATTGCGTTATATCCATTGATAACTTCCGGCAGTGAGCGGTAATTATCAATCAGACTATAAACGTTTCCGCCAAGCTCCATAATAGTTTTTTTAGCGTTTATATAACTTTGTATATCCGCGTTTTGAAATGAGTAGATGGACTGCTTTGGGTCGCCTACGATAAACATTTTTGCGCTGTTTTTTGTTGACTTTGCATCATTCAAAAATATTTTTTTAAAAATGTTCCACTGAAGCACGCTTGTATCCTGAAACTCATCAATAATACCGTAATGCAGCTGTGAGCGCAGAGTTTTAAGCAGCGGTGCGTTTACTGTATTAAGCGCCTGATTCATCAGTTGAAGCATATCGGTATATGAGATCAGGCCGTTTTGTTTTTTGTACGCTTTATAGCGTTTGGCAAGCAGTTTACTCGCTTCACAAACAAGTGATAATAAGAGCTGCGATTGTGAATTGTTAAATTGCGCTGACGCGTCAATATAGGGATGATTTTTTATTTCGTCGGAAATTTCATCAATAATAACGGCATACTCTTCAATATTTTTGCGGGTTGTCTTTGTGTAAATCCCTTTATTTCCATCTTTTTGAGGATTTTCCATAAGTTTTGTATCATATAAATTGCTTGAGATCATCTTCTCAAATCGCTCAGCTATTTTACAGATAAGCTCTTGTCTGTCAGTTTCCAATTTTTTTGAATCACGAAGAGCCGAAAGCTGTTCACAATATTTTTTAAGCAGTATAATTAATGATTTTTCCTGATCTTTTAATTCTAAATAAACGACAGTTATCTTTCTAATAATTTTATTGATATCAGATAGAGTATCATCATTGGATTGAGTACTGATTTCTGATGGAATATAAATTGACAGATCATCATCATTCATAAGCGCAAGCGCGATTTTACAAACAAGATGAAAATGTTTTTCCTCAAACTTTACGCCTACCTCTTCAAGCGTCCGCATCGCCTGCGGTATGTTTGTGCTATTATCCTGCCACTCCGTACGCATCGATTCGCGCAGCTGACCCTCTGCACCTTCTTCGTCATCTGTAATTTGCGTACTGAAATGCACTCCTGTTTCAAACGGCCATGTTTGCAGAAGCCGCAAACAAACGCCGTGAATTGTGCCGATGAGCGCTTCGTGCATATTGTTAAGGCAGCTTTCAAGGTGGGCTATCAGGCTTTCATTATATTTTTTAGATCGAAGTTCCTGTATTCTCTCTGATATACCGTCAAGGATACGTTTTTTAAGTTCCCCCGCGGCTTTTTCGGTATAAGTAACAAGAAGAATCTCTTTTAACGCGATAAAACCGTTATGAAAGCTGCTTTTCTGTTCAAGCATGCGTATAACAAGTTTTACAATTGTGTAAGTTTTGCCGGTACCGGCGTGCGCTTCTATAACCCCGTGTTTTAAGAGGTCAATATCATTGGGTGATGCTTGTTCTTGTTGGGGACGGAGCTGCTTTTTTTGCATTACTGTATTAAACCAATAAGCCTGTGAGCAGCGGGAATAAAAATGTTATTCGTTCCGAGCAGTATCAGCCCGATTTGAACTGTGAAGATTATTGCGGCTAAAAGAAACAGATGTGTGAAGATAAAAATAAACGAGCCGCGCATATATTGGCGCCGCTTACTGATAAAAACTCTTTTTAAAAATCGAAACATAAACCCTGCGCGCTTTTCCTGACAGCAATCTATTCGGTTTCTTGCCCGCCGTCATCACTAAAGTCAATGTCATTATCATCGTTATCGTCTGCTGCCGACACCAAATGCGCTGCCGCCTCAGAAGGTATAACGCTCTTATGGCTTAGAAATGCCTGATCGCCCGGCTTCAAATCCTTTTTAAAAATTTTCCTGATTATAAGAGTAGAGGAGTTTTCGCCTGCATATACCACCTGCGCTTCAAGCAGTTCATCGCTGAGTTTATCCGCGGATGGTTTTTCAAAGACTTTGAAAAAGTCTCCTATGGTAATACCCGCGTCTGCCCCTTTGTCAATAATAAAATACTGGCTGAGGTAGGTTGAGGCGCCCTCTTGCACTCGTGCTATAACAGAGGCCTGTATTTTCGAATCTGTCTGCGGCGTGATGTAGCATTCGACAGCTTTAAAATTAGCCGCGGGAGCGATTCTCTCACCGCCTGCAATTATACCCCACATATTGGTTATTTGAACTACGATTTTTTTACCGGTGTGTCCAACCACAACACCGCGCCCGTTGCGTGAGACAATTTGTGCGGACTTGCCTTTGAATGGAACCAGTCTTATCGGCTTGAGTACATCTACGGTATCGCCGAGTTTGTATGAGACTTTGCTGTCGGGCCTTACGTTGACTTTATCATAAATCTGAAAAGCGGCGCGGTTTTTTGGTTTTTCGATTACACCGTTACCGGGGATAAGATGCCCTTTTGAATTGCGTTTAGTAAACAGAAACGGGGCCGCGGCGAGCGCTTGAGCCGAGATCTCCTCTGAGCGCGTAAGAGCTGACGGGCAGTTCTCTTTTTCGGTAATTACCATCAATTCCGACAGCGATTCCGCATTTTGCGGTGCTTGCTCCGGTACGCTTTCACTGTACGCGTAAAAAGCGCCTGCGATTACTAACAGACAAATAGTTATCATATTTTTCATATGTTTCTCTCTTTATTCAGGTATAATTCAATATTATCATATTATTAAAATTTAGTCAATCCAATTCAGCTTAAAACTGCTCTGTCGCAAACGCTTCCATCATACTGTCAACTAACGCGGCGTATGGCAGATTCAATTCGCCAAGCACCGCTTCTACGTTTTCATAGACGTCTGTTTCAACAGCGCGCATTAGTTTTAGCAGCAGTCCAAGCACCCCGTCTTCGCTCAGAAGCGCGCTGGAGATATTATCTCCTAAGTCAATTTCACTCAAAATATAAACCATTGGAGCTTTGCACAGCGCGTCAAGATGGCTCATTATGCCCACCAAGAACGCTTCATCAGGATTTATATTGCGTCCTTTCATTGCAATGGCAAGTTTTTCCATTACAAGCGCGCGCTGCATTGCGTTATAAAAGAGCGGCGAATCGTTTGCTTCGTCCAATCCGGTGCGGGCGAAGAGCAAAAGCGTGAGCCAGTGTTTTAAGTTACCCTGTCCTACAAGCGTCAGCGCTTGGCGGATGGAAGTGATCTCGTGATAAGTGGCCATATACGCTGAGTTGATATACCGCAATAGATTTATGGTCATGTCCGGGTAGCGTTTAAATTCTTGCTCAAGCTCGTGTGTTTCAGGGTTTCTGCGGATCAAGCTGAGCATGTTTAATATGCTTGCCATACCCATATCGAGTTTATTTGACGACATGGTTTCAGGTTTTGAGAAAAAATATCCTTGAAACAGCTCATATCCCTCTTTTATACAGCCGTTGGCTTCTTTCTCGTTTTCTACCTTTTCGGCGAGAGGAATAATACCTTTTGTTTTAAAGAAACTCGCGGCCATTTTGCGCTGAACTTTTGTATTTGTTGTCAAGTCAATTTTTGCGTACTTTGCAAATTTTAAAACTGGCGCTAACTTTTGCAGGATTGAGGGTTCAAATACTATATCGTCAAGCGCGATTTCAAAACCGCTCTCATAAGCCGCCTCTACAGCCTCCAAGGTTTGATCATCAAACGATACCGTCTCTAAAATTTCTAAAACAAACCGCTCCTTGTCAAGCATAGCGAGGGCGCCGCTTATAAGCATTTCGCGGCTGCAGTTGATAAATACTTTTTTATTTCCGGCTATGCGGTCAAGCCCCATTGAGTTGAGCACATTCTCAAGAAGTGTGGCAGTCATCTGAAGCTGTCCGGTGGGAGTTCCCTCTGCGCTTTGGTTAGCGGCTCCGCTTCTGAAAAGAAGCTCATAGGCAACTAAATTTCCATTACTGTCTACTATAGGCTGACGGGCAACATACGCTTCTTTTTCCAAGAGAGATACCTCCGCAAAATGGGGACGGCCGCAGGAGCCGCCCTTACAGATGTTACGTTTCCTGTAAGGGCGGGGTTTACCCCCACCCTTTTTTCAATACTACAAATATGATAAAAGCTCTTCATGCGAATCAAGTAAAAGCGCTTTTGCGCCGCTCAACTTCTCTTTTGACTGATGTCCTTTAGCGATAAGCGCGCACTGAACCCCAAGGCTGCATGCTACCTCATAATCGTGCAAAGTATCGCCTACAAACAAGATTTTTGACGTTTTATAATCAAGCATGGACAGCAGTGCGTGCCCTTCGTCTATCTTGGAACTTCCCTCAAAATTATTTACTCCGTTAATATGTTTAAATTTGGAATCAATGCCAAATAATTTTACTATTGATGTAAGTTCATTTTGAGGGTAGGCGCTCAGAATAGAGTGGGTTCCGCCGCTCCCTGTAAAAGTATCAAGAACCCGCGTAACGCCGTGATGAAGCGCACATTCACCGCGCTTTTTCGCATATTCGGTCAAAAACGCCAAATTACGCTCCATGAACTCCTCATCGCTGCTTGCTAAACCTGTTCTCGCGTAAAAATCCCTCAGCGGGAAAGCAAAACAGCCGCGGTATTCGTCAACGCTCATAGGCGGACGCGCGCTTTTAACAAGCTGCGCGTTCATTATTGAAATTGTGAGCGGCAGATCATCTATGATCGTGCCGTTCCAGTCCCAAATTATATGATCGAATTGACGCATTTATCAATGTTCCATCTGCATCGTTATAGTTGTAACGTCGCAAACTTCGCTCGGGCCGAAGTATTGGATTGGACCCGGGTATTGATATTCATCTTCCATCGCCCACGTTTCGCGCTTTGACAGGAACTCTTTGTATGGTTTGCCGTCAAGCTCAACAAGCGCCTTTTTGATAACGGGCTTGTCTTTACCGTGGCGGCGCTCAAGGTTCATCATCATTGTAAGCGGTATGCCGCCGGCGATCCACTGGTCTGCGGGCTTTGTAAGATTGCGCACCGATGAGATATATCCGGTTACGCCCGAAGCGATGAGGCTTGAAGCGTTGTAGCCAAGGCTGTAACAGTAGTCCGCGTCAAAATTTGACGGAGCCGCGCAGCGGCCTTCATATCCAAAAAAGTGGTTGACAGCGGTGAACTTGCCTTTGTATTCTCCATTGTCCTTCCACTCGCTCAAAGTTTCGCCGACCATCTCTATAAGGAGTTTCTCTGTTTCGATGCGTGACACCTGCACATTGCCGTGAGGGTCGCGGTCGGCAAGAAGCTGCCACTGAATAGACGCGGGCAGGCTTGAGAAAGCGTGCGAAGACTCATGAGATAATTTTGTATTTACAAACTGAATTTTGTGCGCGTCTGAGAGTGAATCAAAATGCGCGGCATTGGCCGCGAGAAGATCATTTAACTCGTTTATAAGTTTTTTCATCTCAGGCACAAATTCAATCAGACCTTCCGGTACGAGAGCAACGCCGAAGTTTTTGCCTGCCGCGCTGCGTTTTTTAACGATCCCGGCAATATTTTTAACGATCTCAATTAAAGTAGTTTTATTCTTCTCAACTTCTTCGGATATAAGCGTTACGTTGGGATGAGTTTGGTGCGCGCACTCAAGAGCGATGTGTGAGGCGCTGCGTCCCATGAGCTTTACAAAGTGCCAGTATTTTTTCGCGCTGTTAGCGTCACGCTGAATATTACCGATAAGCTCCGCGTAAACTTTTGAAGCGGTGTCAAAACCAAAGGAAGCCTCAATCCACTCATTTTTAAGATCGCCGTCAATTGTCTTGGGGCAGCCGATAACAGTTATACCGCTGTTCATTCTCGCGCAGTATTCGGCAAGCATGCAGGCGTTGGTATTGGAGTCATCACCGCCGATAATTACAAGAGATGTGATGCCGAGAGCTTTGCAGTTTTTAATCACCGTATCGAACTGCTCCTCAGTTTCAAGTTTTGTTCTGCCTGAGCCTATGATGTCAAATCCGCCGGTGTTGCGGTATTCGTTTATGAACGCGTCATCAAACTTCACATATTTATTATCTGTAAGACCGCTCGGCCCGCCAAGGAATCCATACAGTTCGCTTCCCGCGTCAATCTTTTTTAATCCGTCATATAAACCGGCGATAACATTATGACCGCCGGGAGCCTGACCGCCGCTGAGTATCACCCCAGCCTTGACCGCGCCGATCGGTTTATCCGCCGGCTCTTCAAACGTCACAACGGGCAGACCGTAGGTATTTGGGAAAAGATTTTTAATTTCGTTTTGATCGGCAATAGATTGAGTCGGAGCGCCCATAGCCGCTTTCAGCGCGCTGCCGTGCGCGGCAAGCACCTTTGGAAGTTTGGGGTTATAAGCGGCGCGTGCTTTTTGAAGCGGAGAAATTGTTTTAGCCATTTGAGCATAGATCCTTTTTAAGGGTGGTTTAATAAGGTTATTTTTAATATTTCAATCAAATCATACAGCATAAATAATATAGAATAATAAAAAATATGTGATTTCATGTAAAAAGTCAAAAGAAATTAAGAGGTAATGGGATGATTGGATCATAATCCATTATAGAGCGCAGATATACGGGGGGCATAATCCATCAATAGGGCGCATATATGCAGGGGCATAATCCATAGGGCGCTGCCATATGGTATTGATTATGGGCTTTCAGCCTGATTTTAAGAGGCGGCGTCAAGCATATTTGATGCTTTGGCCGCGGCTCCGTCGAAATTGCTGTGGAGGAACAGCATATTATAAATCTCATCAAGAGCGGATTTTGTCTGCGCTTTCCATGTTTTATTTTTTAGATTGTCAAGCGAAGCGTAAGCGGCCGTATCATCGTAGTTTTCACACGCTGATTTTATTAATTGCAATTGCTCTTTGAGATAGGCGGTCTCTTCCTGTATGGCTGAATCGTTTGCGCCGCTTTCATTTTGCTTTTCAGGAGAGAGTTTTAAAACGACGGCTTCAAGTTTCTCAATAAAAAGTTCCATATTTGAGTTTATAAACTCGATGTCGCCCGCAAGACCCGCTTTTTCAAGCTCAAACGCGAGAGCGCTGCTTTCGCTTTCGCCAATGTGCGCGAGTGCGGATTTCATACCGTGTACGGTTGTGGTGAAGAGTTTTATATCGCTGTTTTTTACTGTCTCTCTTATTTTAATAACAGTTTTCCCCGCGTCGCGGCAAAATACTTCGATAATTCTTGGGGTCATTACTAATTTTTTCGCGGTTCTTGCCGGCACTGTGGATACTGTCTTTTTTGCGGCTTCGGTTTTTGCTTTTTGCGCATCGTTTGGGTGTTTGCCGCGCACATATTTATGAAGCATGGCGTCTAAGAAGCGGATGTCAACCGGTTTTGAGAGAAAGTCGTCAAAACCGTTTCGGCGGAACATCTCATCATTTCCGGCAAGCGCGTTTGCGGTAAGCGCTGTGATTATACCTTTGTAGCCAAAGCCGCGGATCTTTTTTGCTGTTTCGATACCGTCCATCTCAGGCATCATGTGATCCATGAAAATTATATCGTAAACTTCGCCGTTTAAAACTTTGTCAAGCGCCGCAAAACCGCTTACCGCGGTATCAACCTGCAATTGATAAGGGGAGAGAAGGCCGTGCGCGACAAACAGGTTCATTTCTACATCGTCTACAACCAGCACTCTTCCGTAGGGCATAGGCTCGTAAGTTAAATTCTGCCTGCTGCTTTGCTTCCTGTCTGCGTAATTAAAATTACACAACCGCTGAGACAGTTCCGTGCCGATAGCGTCGCATTTGGTAATTTTTTGTTTTACAGTTACCGTAAACGTACTGCCTTTGCCGTATTCGCTCTTGGCCTCTATTGTTCCATCCATAAGCGAAACAAGTTTTTGAGTAATGTTTAAACCGAGGCCGGCTCCGTCGTTGGTGCGGTTTGCTTTAAAGTCATAGCGCTGCTGGTCGGAGAACATTTTCAACAGGTCGTTATCTTTTATCCCCTTGCCTGAGTCGCTTACGCAAAAACGCAGCGTTATCTCATTGCCGTTTACGCTGTGGTCTACGGAGAGCTTTACAAATCCGGTATTTGTATATTTTACGGCGTTGGAGAGCAGGTTATTGAGTATCTGCTTTAATCTCATCTCATCGCCGAGCATTTTTGACGGCAGGCTCTCATTTAAGTCAAGTAAAAACTCAACCGGTTTTTCATCTATGCGCGCGATGTTAAGCGTAGCGGAATCGTTAATGAGGCTTGGCAGATCGTATTCGGCAGGGGAGAGCTTTAACTCGTTGAATTCGATATTTGACATATCAAGAATATTATTAATAATCTCAAGCAGATTATTCCCCGAACGGTGTATTTTGCCAAGAGCATCCGCGTACTCCGGCGGAAGATCCGCTTTTCGCTGCTGGATCTGAGTTATTCCGATAATCGCGTTCATAGGCGTACGGATTTCGTGCGACATCGCGGCTAAAAATTCGCTTTTGGATTTGGAAGCCGCTTCAAGCTCATCCATAGTTTTATTAAGAGCTTTAAGGTTCCTGTCGATAAAGATATTAAATGTTATAAGTAAAAAAGCCACAATCGCGACTACAACAAAAAAAAGCACGGTCATGGCGTTGTTGTAGTCATCAACGCTAAAAGGTGAGAATGCCGCCGCGTACCAGTCGAGCCCCTTAACGGTGCCTATTGCCAATTGACCCTGCGGAGTTCTGATTAAACGTATCTCATCGGGGGCCAAAGTTTTTGCGATGGAATCTATGTCGGCTTTGGCTTTGCTGATCTCCGCGTTAATATTTTTTTTGACAGCCACAAGTTCGATATCCCTTGCGCCTGTTATCTCTCCAAGGCTGTTAAAGAAATAGAGTTCAACCTTTTCATTATAATTTTTATAGGTAGTGTCTATGAATGCCGAAAGATTTATGCCTGTTCCGATCATACCCGCAGGTTTGCGGTTATCGTCAAAAATCGGCGCGTTTATCCAAAGGTTGGTTGTTTTTAATTCAGGGTTATAGTTAATGTTGAAATTGTATCTTTCTGTTTCGTAAAGAGTTTTGTTGTACCAGTAATTATCAGGGTCTTCGGGATTTAATGTATATGTTAAGATGGTATCTTTATTGTCGGAGTAAAATTGTTTATCGCTGTCTTTTATCCAAAAAACCAAATTACCCGAAAACGCGTGGCGGTAATCGACGATCTCTTTTTGCGCAATCTTTTTTAACTCGTAATTGTCAGGGGTTACAAAATACTCTTTTATCAGCGGCGATCCGGCCATCTTCATAACAATCGCGATCTCATTTTCCACAGAACTTTCAAGTTTCATGCGCTTGATTTCAATAAGCTGAGAGAGCTTGGTCTCTTTGTTCGCTCTTATGATCTGCTGCATGGCAAAGATAAAAGCGGTGCCGCCGGATATCAGGAGAACTAAAAAAAGCACAATGGAAAAAACGATAAAGGGGCGCATAACAGAGCGGCGCGTTTTTTCAGCCATTTTAGATGCTCTCTTTTTTGCTTGCGTTTATCAGTGCCTTTACAGACGGGCCGTTGAAATCATCTGCGATCTCCAAAAATATATCGACAATTTTTGGATCAAAGTGGGTGCCGCTGTCATTTTTTATTATCTCCACCGCCTTTTCATGCGGGAAAGGTTTTTTATACGGACGCTCGCATACAAGCGCGTCGTATACGTCGGCTATAGCCATAATTCTCCCCTGAAGAGGGATATTTTCGCCAGCTAAATTTCTAGGGTATCCTTTGCCGTTCCATTTTTCGTGATGGTGGGCGGCGAACATTTTCGCGTGATGTAAAAACACGTCGTCGCGGGTTTTCATTATAATCTGCTCAATAATGTGTTCCCCGTAACTGCAGTGGCGCTGGATCTCTAAAAATTCCTCATCGGTGAGTTTTCCCGGTTTATTGAGTATAATGTCGCTTATGGCGATCTTGCCGACGTCGTGCAACTGCGCCGAGGGCAAAAGAAGGCTTAAATCCCACGACGCCATCTCTTTTGCGTAAGTACCCGTGCTTAAAAGTTTGTTTACTAAAATTTCAAGATAGATCTGTGTGCGTTCGATATGGCCGCCTGTAACCTTATCGCGGTTTTCCACCATGTCTGCAATTACGCTTATTGTAGCGTTGTGGGTCTCCCGCACCGCCGCGTGGCTCTCTTTTATTATTCTGTCGGTTTCTATGTGCATCTCAATTCGTTTGATTAGAACCGGCGGCGAAAACGGTTTGCTTATAAAATCAAGCGCTCCCATTTCAAAGCCGTGCACTTCCGACTCCGCGTCATGCTTTGCGGTTAGAAAAACAACGGGTATGGATTTTAATTTCACATCGGATTTAAGCAGCCATATCGCTTCAAAACCGTCAATCTCCGGCATGTCAACATCAAGCAGAATAAGATCGGGGGTGATTTTTTCCGCCAGTTTAAACATACTCTGCGCACTTGGCAGCGCGTATGTTTTGTAAACGCCGTCAAGCGCGTTTTTCGCCATCATCAGGTTTGTATCGTTATCGTCAACTATAAAAATAGTTTTCATTTATAAATGACCTGCCAGCTTTAGATTTTTATGCCTTCAATAATTTATTTTGGGAATATACCGATACGCTGCACCGCACGCAACTGCACGCAGGGCCGTGATGCAGTATATACCAAAGCGGCCGTTTCAGACCGATTTAATAAATATAGATATTGCTCATCCCCGCGCGAAAATTTTTCGGGAAACACGTTTCCCTGCCGGACGGGCGAAGCCAACGCAATCATTTGCTTCTTGGCGTATTAAGGCGGCAATTGAAGGCCGCAACTCCCCGCGCAAACTCCCAAGTCCCAAAGGACAATAAGGACGGCAACAGCCGACATATTATATTCAATAAATTACAGACAAAAACAATTTATACATTATAAATTGTCTTACAATCAACTGCCATTGTATATTTATATATTATGAACCAACAAAATAGAATTACCGTAAAATTCAGCGAAGACAAGATGCGGGTGTTTCTCGCGCTTGCTTCCGGCGCTCCTCTAAGCGCCGTTACAATTCTGTCGGATCTTCTGCGCTATGGTGTAGTGCATGGATTAAATACCGCGCTTATTCATAAAATGGCGGCGGATTCTGTATTTGACAAATACGTAGAGGTAGCGCGCGGTACGCCTGTAAGCCCGCCGGTTGACGCCAGAATAGAGATTTTAGTTGATACGTCGCAGGGAGGCCGCTTTAGTGATTTTATAAATGTCAATGAGAATACTCCGCTCGCAAGACGTATCCCGCCCGCTAACGGGGTTGACGGAATGGATGTGCTTGGAAATGTGATAAAGGCGCAGAGCGCTAAAGATATCTCTCTTGTGGCCGGCGAGGGGACAGCTGTTCACCCCGCGGATCCGAATTTACTGATCTCTTCGCGCGCCGGTTCGTTCACTCATCTTTACGGCGGAGAAGTTGAGGTGCTCCCGAGCCGTAAAATTGAGGGAGACGTGGGCCCCATTACCGGCAATATCTCTTTTCCCGGCGACCTTATCATAACAGGAACGGTTCATTCCGGTTTTACAGTTGAAGCGGGCGGCTCTTTAAAAATACTTGGAGATGTGCAGGACGCGGTTGTCAGATGTAAAGGCGATCTTATTTTGCGCGGCGGGGTTTTCGGCGAATCTAAAGCGGTGATTTCAGCGAGCAGGAGCGTAAAGGCGAAGTCTCTTCTAAATGTTAAGCTCACCGCTTCTGAGGATATATTTATCAGCGAAGATGTAGATAACTCCAGAATCAACACCAAGGGGATACTTAGAGCAAGGTCTGTTGCCGGGGGAAGCGTTACGGCGGCGGGCGGTATAACGGCGACAAGGATTGGCAATAAAGACGGATTAAGCACTATTCTTGACGTAGGGGCTTTATGCAATTACGAAAAAGAGCAGGAGAATTTAATCTCTTGCATAGGCGCTCAAAACCTGATGAACGACGGGTGTGTCTCCGAGCTTTACTGTTATGTACGCGACAATATGAATGAATACGGCGTAATCGGCGCAAATAATCTTCCCGGATTTGAGGAACTTAAGGATAGTTTGGCGGAATCAATGGAGATGCGCCTTGAATTTGAGAAGAATCTCGCGGATATTGAAAAACTTTTAAAATCGGTCTCAGATTCGATGATTGTCGCCGATCATGTTTATCCTAATGTAACCATGCGCTTTGGCTACACAGAACATATTGTAAAGGAAAAAGCATCCAAGGTTTCGGTGAGAACTAAAGAAGCGGTTAAAGATTTGGCAGAGTGGGCTACTGTGTAAGGGAGATATGGAAAGTTAATTTACAAATGAAAATGTATAGATATAAGGGTCAAAGGGAGATCATAATGAGGAAACTGTTCTCGGTAGTGTTCGCGGCGGCGCTTGGAGCGCTTGTGTTTGCGGCAGCGGTAAACGGACAGGAGAATAGAGGCAGGCAGAATGCCGGTCAGCAGGACACGGGCGAGTATATTCACTACAGGCTTGCGATGCAGTACAAAAGCGAAAAAAAATATGATCTCGCTATAAGTGAGTTCAGAAAAGTTTTGGCCGCTTATCCTGATCACTACCACACATATATGCACTTGGCGGAGATACGCAGAGATCAAGGCAATCACAAACTCGTTATTTATAATTTACAAAAAGCACTAAGTTATAACCCCGGCTGGGGCAGGGCTCAGAAGATGCTCGCGGATGCTTTCGCGGCGGACGGTCAGCCCGAAAGAGCTATCGCTGAGTTTCAGGCGTATCAAAATGTCTGCGACCCAATAGAGCGGGATAGTATACAAACTGTAATAGATGGATTAATGCGCAGAATGAGGGGAGTTCCGTCCCCGCAGCAGGCTGCTTCTAAAGATACCGCCGCCGCTGTGCCCGCTCCTGCTGCGCCGGCACCCGCTCCCGCCGCGGCGCCAAGAGCCGCAGCGGCCTCCGTGAGGCTTAATCCGCAAGCCGAAGAGGCTATGAAAAGAGTTATAGCACTTTACAATGAGAAAAAATATGACGAGATGCTCACCGCGGTGAGAGCTGTTCTTGCGATACAGTCCAATCACCCCGGCGCCTATTACTACGCGGGGCTTGTCCGCAGAATGAATAAACAGGTAAACATGGCGAAGATCAATTTCAATAAAGCGCTTACTCATCCCCATTACGGCGGCACCGCTCATTTTCATCTCGGCGCCATAAGTGTAGAAGAGAACAATAGAGATGGCGCAGTGAGACATTTGAGAGCGGCTCTCGCCTCTAAGAGCGATCAGTTTGACAGAGAAGAAGCGCGCAGACTTTTAGAGAGTTTGGGTGTTGCCGTTGACGCGAATCAGCCGGCGGACACCGCGGCCGCGGCGCAAACTACGGCCGCCGCCGACAGAGTTATATCGATTGACAAATACGCGCCCATAGAGATCCGCATAGACTCCATGCTCTCAATGATGACAGTTGACACGCTCAGCGACGTCGGTCAAAAATTATTGACAGGTATCAGAAGTTTTAAAGAGAATCGGTTTGATGAGGCGATACTTGAGTTCAGGAGAGTTTTGGCTGATAATCCTAACGGCCCCATTGCCGCGCATTGTCTATATAATATTGGGGTTTGTTATTTTAAACTGCGTCTTTTTAACGACGCCGAAAATCAGTTCCAGCTGTTTTTGAATCGTTTCCCCACTCACCGGTTTGCCCCGCAGGCGTTTTTCTTTAGGGCGT
>WRCH01000066.1 GCA_009784115.1 Chitinispirillia bacterium | reverse complement strand
TAAAGGACGCCGTTGACATGACGCTGTTTTTTCTAGACAACAGGTCAGTTGCCGGACTTTACAATGCGGGAACAGGAAATGCTAATACATGGAACTCTCTCGCGAAATCAATATTCAGCGCTTTGGGGAAAGAACCGTGTATTGATTATGCGGATATGCCGTCAGAGCTGAAAGGCAAATATCAATACTTCACACAGGCTGACGTCAGTAAAATAAAAGCCGCCGGCTGTACTCACGCCTGCATGTCTCTTGAAGATTCCGTCAAAGACTACGTCCAACAGTATTTACTAAAAGGCAAATATCTCGGCGGCGAGTAAAATTTTTGACTATAACGTAAAGAAAATTATAGCCGGACACGGTGAAGTTGGCGGGGCTGAGTATTTGGATTATACAATAAAAGATGTTTGAGTGAATGAACTAATCGTTGAGAAACTCCGGCCCGCCCTCAGGCCCTATTGTATTGCGTTTGCCGTTAGGGTTATTGAATCTTCTCGCGGGATCACCGGCGTTTAGGCATGGTGAGTATTTTGCTGACAATACGAAACGGTTTTTGCCGCTTAATCTGACCCGCGGTTCGGAAGTATCGCCGGCATTGTCATCGGAGCCGCCGGAACCATTGCCATTTGCGTTTGTGTCATTGGAAACTACAGTTTGCGGCCGCTGTGCATTTACAATTCTAAAAATCGCGGTATCTCTGACTCTTGACGGATCGGTGGGCACATTTACGTCAAGCTCTATCGCGCGCGCTTCCGCGGGTGAGCCGACAAATACAGGGTCTGACATTATGTTATTTGCCGCGTCTGTGGAGTCCTTGTTTTTATTGATTTTTGACAATCTGCCAAGTTCAGGATCGCAATCTAAAAAATTACCGTCTCTATTGCCGAAAAAACAGTTGTAGTTGATACGGATTCTCGATGAGTTATCGCACCATATCCCGATATTTTTATTAAAAGCGATAATGTTATTTGAAATTTGCGGATTGCTTCTCTCAACTTTTATCGCCGCGGCAAAAGAGCTCGTTATCAGGTTGTTTTGAATGCGCGGGGAGCCGCCGAACATGGCGTGTATACCGATGTTGCAGTTTTCGATTACGTTATTCCTGATGATTGCGTTTGATCTTTTTATTGTAATGCCCGTTGCCGCGCCGGAAATTTCCGCGAACGCGATCTCCGCGTATCTGCTGTCCGCCTCATCAATAATAATCCCTCTCCATCCAAAGTTCGCGGCCCCGGCCGTTTGCGGTGTGAAAGTGATAGGATTATTTCTCCTGCCAAGAATTGTAAGAGCGCCCTGCACGCGTATTGATATGAGCGTTGAATCCGCCTTGTCAAACGGTACTGTCAGATATTCGGTTTTCACGGTGTCTTTAATAATTACCTGTGTACCCGGGGCTATAATAAGACTCGCCCGGCGGGTGACTAATATATCTCCCACAACAATAAAAGGGCCGTCTTCTGCGTTCCAGCGCGTCTCACGTTCAATAATCCCGCTGACCGTGGTCTGGCTGTACGCATGTGAGGATAGCGCAAATATAAGCGCGAAAAATAGGAAGTAAGTTGTTCTCATTTAATATAAATATAATTTAACTATTATGGATTCTGTCAAATTATTTATATTAATAAACATTATCTTACCCCAATAACAAGCGAAATCCGCTCTTTATCTCCGTTTATGGCAGTGATCGTACCCTTAATAACATAAGTACCGGTGCAGACAGGCTGTCCCTTAGTGTTGGTTAAATCCCATTTGCCGATATTGCGTTTTTCGGATTTGTCAATTGCGTTGCTGCAGTTGCCGGTGATTATGATCTTTTTTACAAGATTGCCGGACATCTCATAAACAAACAGCGTTCCGCTTTGTAATACAGCGCCTTGCCAAAAGAAATTCACACTGCCTGAATGTTTTACTGCGGGATTCGGTCCTGCTGTGAATTTATTTGTATCACCGTCACCGTGATAAAATTTACCTGAAAATGTATTTACAGGCGGGATATCTTCATAAATTTTGATATTATGTTTATTTTTTTGATCCAATCCCGCGGTGATCTCGTTAAATATTCTGCCGACGATATCGCCTGCATGGTGATTTCCGTTTATTATACCGGTGAAGCAGCAGTCCGTAATAGTGCCGCCGTATATGTAACCCGCAACACCGCCGACACTATTGTTACCGTTCACAGAACCCGTTGAATAACTGTTTGTAACACTGCCGGTTGAACCGTTAACATAGCCCGCAACACCGCCCACGTTATCATGCCCCTCTACAGAAGCGGCGGAATAGCAGTTTATAATCGCGCCGCCGTTAATAAAACCTATCAACCCGCCGACATCGTTTTTACCGGTAACGGTACCTGTCGAGTAGCAGTTTATAACGCTTCCGGAACTTATATGACCGGCTACCGCGCCTGCTCTGTCAACTGACGCGGTGATATCTGCGTCTATAACGCCAAGATTTCTCACAGCCGTAACAGCCGTATCGCCCATGATATAACCAAACAGTCCGACGAATCTGCTCTCATTAGGGCCGGTTCTGTTGATATACAGTCCGGTGATGATATTTCCATTGCCGTCAAATGTACCGCTAAAGCTGCCGCCGTTGTAGATATTGTTGATACCAATAGGAGTCCAGCCTGCGCCGTCATTGTAATCGGCGCCGTAATCGGAGAGATCAACGTCATCCGCAAGATTTATAACACAGTTGCGGAAGTTGAAATACGCGGGCATCCCGCCCCATGTGCCGTTGACGATTTGCGCTAATCCGGCTAATTCATCCGCTGTGCGGATTGTGAATGTTTTGGCAGATGGATTTGCGGTGTACCAATCTGTATTTGGTGTTCCGGTCTGTGCCGGCGCCATAAAAGCGATTAAGCAGACAAGTGTTAGGGCAAGGTAATTTTCATTATTATTGAAGATACAATTCATGATTGTTCTCCGCTGCTTTTTGAGGTCTATCATTAATTGAGGCAAACTTTGAACCAATTCGTTGGGGGGGCGTGTTTTCGGTTTTTGGTTTTGGGGCGGAGTTCGTTTTGTTGAGATCTGTCAATACAAAGTTGGATTAGTTTGTCAATAAATTTCTACCGTGGAATGCGCAAGATGAGAAAGTTTTTCACGGAAACAGGAAAATTACAATGGGACAATTATTGTAAAAATGAGAATTAATGTATAAAATCGGATATGGATCGCGAAGTGCGTAAAGAGAGGTGAACGCAAGGGCGCTGTTAACCGCGCCCTTGCGAAAATAAGCCGGTTAACCTACCGTACCATCACCGGAGTACTGCTCATACGCTTTCCTGCCTGTTTAATCTCAACAATGTAACGCCCTGCCGGAACTTTTGTCAACTGAAAAGAGTTATCGGTTCCGTTTGACATGTTGAAATTAGCCGCTGTTCTGCCGCGCATGTCAATCATACGAATCTGTAATGCCGATGATGATTGATGTGACGCCGGTAAGCGCACATTGAGTGTCTTGCCCCTTACCGAAACAGAGGGTGACAATGAGTTCGCGCGGTTACGGTTGAAGGCGGCGTTTCCGTGAATGGAAGTTGGGGCGTGAGAGGCGATACCCTGAAATTCGCCCCATCCGGCAGCGTTCTCAAAGGCAGTGATACTCGTTTGCGGTACGAATAAAACCGCCGCCGACATATCCACACCGGCGAACGCGTCTCCCTGAACTGCCGGAGGCACCGCGCTGAAAATATGTACTGTGTCAATATTAGTATTTTCAAAAGCAGACGCTCCGATAGAGGTCACACCGGCGCCGATTTTTACGGATGTCAGATTAATGCTGCCCTCAAACGCCGCGTTTCCGACACTTGTCACACCGTCTTCAATGATAACGCTTGTTATGTAATTTTTATAACTCTCCCAGGGAGTGGGAGCGATTGAAGCCGCGGCGCGCGACAGTACCCGCGGAGGGCAGTTCATAATCAACGAAGGATCTCCGTATGCGTTTGCGGCGCATGACGTCAGTTCGGCCGCCGGCGCGTAATCTGCCATAGGCCCGGTTCCGCGTACCATGAATATTCCGGCGGTGAACACGCAGCTTACGTTTACGCCGCACTGCCATGTTCGGTTGAGGATGGGGGAGACGCTGTGAAACTGGCCCCATGTATCGTGTGCGCGGTAGGCTTCGACAGCTTCTAACGGAGCGTATAATCTAATATTTAATGCCTGCGCACTATCTATCCCCATGTACATGAATGGACTCATACCTAAGCTGGCGGGGGCAGCCTGCGGAGGCGTTGTACCGCTGAATACTATTGTTTCGAGAGCGTGGCATCTCTGAAATGTACCTCTATTAATCTCTGTCAAAGCATTGCCAAGCGTCACGGATGACAAAGCGGCAGAGCTGTCAAACATTGCGTTGCCGGTAATGGTTATACTGTTTGGAAGCGTTATATGCGTAAGAGAGAGCATGCGGGCAAACGAAACCTCCCCAAAACGTGTCACGCTTTCGGGTATTATAACGGTCTTGAGATTGCGGTTGTGCTGGAACGCCTGCGCACGTATAGACGTCACAGTGTTTGGGATCGTGTAGATGGTGTCGGCCTTGCTTGGCGGATATAATATAAGCGTATCCATCGCGGCGTTAAACAGCACGCTGTCAACAGATCTGAAACGTGTATTGTTCGCCGCGACGTTTATGTACGTAAGATCGCGCAGAAAACTGATTGCGTTATCGCCTATGGTCGTAACAGAGGCGGGGATATCAAGGGCAGTGAGGCCGGATCTGCTGAACGCGAAGCGTCCAATACTCGTTACGCTGTTTGGGATTGAGATGGTTCTGAAAGCAGTATGCTCGTAAAACATGGATTCCGGTATATTTGTTACACCATCCTCAACAATCACGTTAGAAATGTTTTCCCTGTGAGTGTCCCATTGGCGGTTATAAGCCATAGCCCCTGTCCCGCGGATCGTAAGTATTGAACCCATAAGCGTTGCGGTTACCGCGTTAACGCCGCCGTTAGGGTTGTTGGACGCGCCGATATTCCACTGATAGGGCGTCAGAGAAGGATCATCTGTTTCCAACTGCGCAAACGCGGCCCCTGTCCAAAATGCCGCCGCCGTGCAAATTAATCCGGCAGCCGTAACCGTTCTTGTAAAGCGTTTAAAGATTGACATAAAACCTCCTGTCAGTTATGGTTAAATTATGATAAGTATATTTCTATCGAACTGTGTACGATTAAAAGATACTATAACAATTTCAGAGCGTCAACAACGCGTAAAAAATAGTGTGGGCGTTTTGACCACATTGATTCAGACATTTTCCTACCTCACCGTCACCGGCGTACTGCTCATACGTTTTCCCGCGTTTTTAACCTCAGCGATGTAACGCCCTGCCGGAATTTTTGTCAACTGAAATGAATTATTAATATCGCCTGATATATTGAAATTAGACACTGTCCTGCCGCGCATGTCAATCATATGAATCTGCAGTGCTGGTGATGACTGCTGTGACGCCGGTATCCGTACGTTCAGCGTTCTGCCCCTTACCGATATAACGGGTGATAATGAGTTCACGTTTACAAGGGAAGAAGCAAGTACAGATGTGGACGATGTCGTAACGCCTTCAATCTCAATAAATCCCGTATTACTTCCCAAAGCGTATGCAATGCCGTGGGATTCTCTGCTGCCGCCGGGCAAAAGCTCTATATTCAAAACCCAATTGGCCGATGCTAAGGGGCGATGATCAGGATTTATCCTTACAAACAGATCGGTACTGCTCAAATGGGTGTAGCTTGTATTTCCCGCCGCCTGATTCCACGCGATTATCATAGATAATAAACCTTCCGTTTGCGTATAATCTCCGTATATCACGTCGCCCGCGTTTGTGCCGTAAGCAAACACAACCCCTTCTTCGGTTAAAGTTACTGCGCCCGTTCCGGTATTGTAAACCGCGCGGCCCTCTCTTGCCAAAACTCTGCCGCCTCTGATTATTACCGCGCCTGCGGATTCATTGTAAACCGCCGTGTATGACCCCGAAACGCTGCCGCCGCTTATGGTCAGAGTGCCGGCGGAAGTGTTTCGAATTGCGGCGCTGCCGTGACCTTCGGTGTAGGTATTTGTAACATCAGCCCAGCTGTTTATCGACGCGCAGAGCAAATTTATGACGGAGGCCGGCGACGACGATGTGACTCTCCCGGTAAGCGTAATAGGTCCCCAGCCCATCCAGCCGCAGCCGTCAAATGTAATAGTATTACCGCCGATGTCAAGCGGCGCCGTCCCGCTGCCGAACTGAATATGACAGCCGTTTCCGGCGGCATCGGCTCTAACGGCGTCGATAACGGTTTGGATCGGCTGGTCAGGTGCCCCGATTACAAGACCGGTGGTCCGCAATGACGCGGTAAACGCGCCGGCGCTTCCGGTAATTATGTAATCGTTGGGCAATGGGAGGTCCTGCGCTTTCACCCCCTGCGCGAAACATAATATTACTGCGATTCCAAGCAGTGTCCCGCGGATTTTGTTTTTTACCTCTTTCATAGCGTTCTCCTTTTTGTCATAGTCAAATTAACAAAAACCATATCAATTGAATGCGCACATTTAAAAGATACCAAAACGATTTTCCCGTGTCAACAAAGTGCGGGAAATACTGTGGGCGTTTTGACCATAGTGATGTGCGCTTTAGCGCTTTTAGGCGGTCACAGTTTGTGGCCGAAACGAGCAGTGAGTGGAAAATTGATATAGCGGTTGCGCTGATTTCAATACGCCTTTATAACGCAATAAAAGTAACTCCGTCCCCGGATTGTCCCCGGATTGAAATTTCATTTCAAAAATATACGTTTTCAATACCATAAAGAGCAATTTACCTTGAATTTTTTTGCGTAAGCCGATGTGAAACAAACGGAACCCAGTCCCCATTTACCCTGCCTCGCTCATCGAACCGTAAAAAATCCTGCAAGAAACAAATACAACAACCGCCCCAAATACAAAAACTGCCAAATAGTTAGAAGTTTTTGTACTATAATACAAAAACATATTGACCATTTGGTAGTTTTTGTATATATTTATAATAAAACGGGGTAAAAAATGATACCAAGACCGCGTTATCTGCAAAAAATGATCTCTTTGCGCGATAAGCATGTTATAAAAGTTGTAACTGGAATTCGCCGAAGCGGGAAGTCTACGCTATTTAAGCTGTTTCAGGAGTATTTATTGGGTGATGGAGTGTTTCCCAAGCAGATAATCAGCCTTAATATGGAAGATCCGGCGTACAGGAAACTTTTAACATGGGAAAAGCTCTATGATCACATTGACGCACAGCTTCAATCCGATAAAAAAAATTACGTTTTCATAGATGAGATTCAAAATGTGAAAGATTTTCAGCGCGCGGCGGATGGTTTGTTTATAAAAGATAATGTCGATTTGTATCTGACCGGTTCCAATTCAAGGATTCAATCTGGAAAATTGGCTACAATGCTTACAGGGCGTTATGTTAAAATTCATATATTACCGCTTTCGTTTAAAGAATATGTATCGGCGGTTGGTGAGGATAATATGCCGCAAAAGTTCCAAAAGTTTCTTGAGTTGGGCGGGTTTCCGCAGAGTTTGGAATTTACTGAAATAGATGATATAAAAAGTTACATCGAATCAATTTACGATACTATAGTTGTAAGGGATATATCTGAAAGCAATAACTTCCGTGATATCAGCCGTTTGGAAAGAGTGATAAAGTTTATGGCGGATAATATAGGCAAAGAGACCTCCGCCAACAATATAGCCAATACAATGTTAGAGGATGGAATAAAAATAAACACCCGCACTGTTGAAAGATACCTTAAAGCGCTCTGTGACAGTTTTATACTGTATCGTGCCGACAGATACGACGTTAGAGGCAAAAAACTGTTAAAAACACTCTCCAAATATTACATTGCTGATACCGGTTTACGATATACTCTGCTTGGGGATAGACAGATAGACACAGGCCGTATGCTTGAAAATATCGTTTATCTTGAGTTAGCGCGCCGTAACCGCAAGGTTTACGCAGGAAAAATGGATGTTTTACATAAAGTAGAAGATGAAACCGGCAAAGTAAAAAACAGATATGTTCAAAAAGAGATTGATTTTGTCGTTGAAGGCGGGAGCGGAACAGAATATTATCAGGTGGCGCAAACAGTTCTTGACCCTGTAACTCTTGAACGGGAACTCTCCCCGCTCTCGGCGGTGTCAGACCACCGGCCTAAATATTTGCTTACTTTAGACGCGCTGCCTGTGAATGATTATAATGGGATAAAACAGATTTATGTTTTGGATTGGCTGTTAGAATAAATTGTCAGAATAAAACTAATATCTACCTCGGATGGCAAAAAAGAGCGGGTGGTGGCAATAAACTACATCTTTGATTGTCACAAAAAGGGAGGATTTTGATGTGAATTAAAAATTAATTTAAAACGGTAGCTTTACATTAATACGTCTTTTTTAGTATTTTATAGGTCTGTATAATACTGACAACTATGAACTGAAAACTGGAAACCGGAGACTATGAAATACATCAGCACAAGAGATAACTGCGAGGCTCTGCCTTTTTCCAAGGCGGTGGATTTGGGGATGGTTCCTGCGGGCGGACTTTTTGTTCCATCTGAAATTCCCCGTATTGATTTTGCCAAATTTGTCAACTCGTCATATCAGGAGCTTGCCAAAGCTGTACTTGCTCCTTTTATGGATGACTTTAGCGGTGAAGAGATAAGCTCGTGTGTTGATCAGGCTTATACGAATGAGAGTTTTCATAATCCTGATGCAGCAAATACAGTCTCTCTTGGTAAAGATAAATACGTGCTTGAACTGTGGCACGGGCCTACCGCCGCGTTTAAAGATATGGCGTTGCAGATAATGCCGCATTTCATGCGTTACGCGAAAGTAAAAAGCGGCGATAAATCGCACACGATGATACTTGTGGCGACTTCCGGTGATACAGGTAAAGCCGCGCTTGAGGGATTTAAAAATCGTGACGGCATATCAATAGTTGTGTTTTACCCCCACGGCGGTGTGAGCGAAATACAAAAATTGCAGATGGCAACTACCGAAGGCTCAAACACTCACGTTATAGCTGTACGCGGGAATTTTGATGATTGTCAAAATAGTGTGAAAGAGCTTTTTGGGGATGATGAGCTTCGCAAAGAAGCCGCTGATCACGGCACCGTCTTCTCATCCGCAAACTCAATAAACTGGGGCCGTCTCTGTCCCCAAATAGTCTATTATGTTAAAGCGTATCTTCAATTGGTAAAAGACGGCAAGATCACATATGGCGATAAGATAGATTTTTGTGTTCCTACCGGAAACTTCGGCAACATTCTCGCCGGGTTTTACGCAAAAGAGATGGGGCTTCCCATCCGCAAGCTTATCTGCGCGTCAAACCGCAATAACGTGCTGACTGATTTTTTTACAGACGGTACTTACGACCGCAACCGTGATTTTCACAAAACAATGTCTCCGTCAATGGATATCCTAATCTCATCAAATTTAGAGAGATTTCTATTTGAGATGTCTGACCGCGACGCCGGTAAAGTTTACAGCTGGTATATAACCCTTGGCTGTACAGGTTCTTTTACAGTAGATCAAATTGTAAAAGACAGAATAGACAGAGTGATAAAGGCGGCATGGGTTGACGAGCAGGAAGTGCTTGATACAATAGGCGCTGTTCATCGTGAATCTAACTACGTAATGGATACGCACACCGCGGTTGCCGCCGCGGCAGCGCGCAAATCAGACAGTGATGTACCTGTAGTTATAGTCTCTACCGCAAGTCCGTACAAATTCAGCGCGGACGTTTTAAAAGGGCTTGGGGCAAAGTCCGGCGCGGATGAATTTGAATCTGTCAGTGAACTTAGCCGTACAAGCTCAACGCCTGTTCATCGGGCTGTTGATGGTCTCAAAGGCAAGAAGCTGCTTCATGATAAGGTGATTGATATATCGGAGATGCGGGAAGCTGTGAGGCGGCTTCTAAGAGCGTAGGGCAGGCAGAATCATGTAAATTTCAATTTTGCGCCTCCCGCCGCAAAGAAGTATATTATTGTTATGAAAAAATACAAATACGCGATGCTTGTCGGCGATGGAATGGCTGATTTCCCTATTGAAGAATTAGGGGGAAAGACCCCCCTTCAATACGCTTCTACCCCCAATATGGACAGAGTAGTGAAAACCGGTAAAATCGGTCTTGTCAGTACTGTACCCGATGGATATCCGCCGGGGAGCGATGTCGCGAATATGTCGCTTATGGGGTATGATCCGGCTAAATACTACAGCGGACGCGCGCCTGTTGAGGCCGCGAGTATGGGGATTGCGCTTAATCCGGGAGATATCGCTTTTCGCTGTAATTTTGTTACTGTCAATGATGGGATTATGAAAGATTACAGCGCCGGACATATAGAGACCGCTGACGCCGCAAAACTTATCGCCATGCTCTCTGAGGCGCTTGGAAATGACAAAATCGCGTTTTATCCCGGGGTGAGTTATCGTCATTTATTGGTGATAAGGGGGGCGGGCGGTGATCTCCGATGCACTCCGCCTCACGATATAACAGGACGTCAAATTAAAGAGTATCTTCCCCAGGGTGATGACCGTGATTTCATATTGTCAATAATGGATCATGCGCGTGAAGTCCTGTCAAAAGCATCAGCTTACCAAAACAGTATGCGAGAAAACGGGAAAGATTTTGCTACGGATATTTGGCTTTGGGGTCAAGGCCCCGCGGTTACGCTTCCGTCGCTATATGATAAATTTGGGATAACAGGTTCTGTTATTTCCGCGGTTGATCTTATACGCGGACTTGGAAAACTCGCCGGGATGACGGTTCGTATTGTACCGGGAGCAACAGGTTATCTTGGGACAAACTATGCGGGAAAAGTGGCCGCCGCGATAGCCGCGTTTGAAAACGGGGAAGATTTCGCGTTTGTCCACATAGAGGCGCCTGATGAAACAAGCCACGAGGGGTCTCTTCAAAAGAAATTGCAGGCGATAGAGGAATTTGATACAAACGTTGTAGGGCCTATGCTTGACGTACAGCAAAAACGGGATGATTTGAGAATTATAGTTCTGCCCGACCACGCCACGCCCATAAGCCTGCGCACGCATGACGCGATGCCGGTTCCTTTCGGTATGAACGGGCCCGGTGTGGCTGCTGACACTGCGGCAGTCTACTGCGAGAAAGCCGCGCAGGGGAGTAAAATTGCGGACGGACCTTCACTTTTTGAAGAGTTTATCAATCAGGTAAAGCAATAATGAGATCTGTTCGTTTTACTGAGAAATTTGTAACATTTCTGTTTGATCTTTTCGCTGTTAACGTAGCTTTTTTTACCGCGTACTGGATTCGTTTCAGTTCGGGTATTTTTCATTTTGACAACGTTCCCGTCAGCTTTACCTATGTTGAACCCTCGCTTATTCTCAGCTTTGGGTGGATCGTTTTATTTTTCTTTACAGGACTTTACAGAGACTGGAATAAAGAGTCGCGTCTTGACGAATTTTTTGTAGTTGCGCGTACCGTATTTATTGGGATTTTTCTTCTGTTTCTTGTTACGGGCGCTCCGCAGATCATGGAGTTTTTGGAGAGCGGCGATATCCGCCGGTTTCTCACCCCTACAAAATTCGCCACGATTATCACTTACGGATGCTGTATGCTTTTCTTTGCCGCCGCTAACCGCTTTGTCATGCACACGCTCATAGGCACTCTCTTTTCAAAGGGTATAGCGGTAAGCAAGGTGCTTATTGTTGGGGCTAACGAGTCGGGCGAAAAACTTGTGCGCGACATCCACTCTTTTCCAAAACTCGGCTACAGGGTGGCGGGGTTTATTGATGACGACGGGAACCGTAAAGGGGGGAGCTGCGCGGAGCTTCCTGTCTTTGGAACATATTCCGATATCCCCGCCATTGTGCAAAAGGAGAGAATAAGAGGACTTATCATCGGGCATGTAAGCGGCAGCGCTAATGAGATAACCCGTATACTTAACTATTGCGGTGATCTTCGCGTTAATGTCTACTTAGTTCCTTCGCTGATGGATGTAATCTCCGGACATCAAAAGACCCACCAGATATTCGGTGTTCCGCTGATGGTGCTCTTGCAGGATCATATGCCCGGCTGGGAGGCGCAGGTCAAAAGAATTATAGATATATTTGTCTCATTTTTGGTGCTTGTTTTGGGATTCCCGGTGTGGTTTGCGGTTGGAGCGCTTATAAAATTTACTTCGCCGGGAGATGTGATATTTAAGCAGGAGAGGGTTGGGCGCAACGGAAAAAATTACACTATGTATAAATTCCGCTCAATGTATGAGGACGCCGAAAAGCGCAGCGGCCCGCAGTGGGCTACTGAGAATGATCCGCGTATAACCCCGATGGGCCGCTTTATCCGCAAGACAAGGCTCGACGAGATTCCGCAGTTTTTTAATGTTTTAAAAGGTGAGATGAGCCTTGTAGGCCCGCGTCCCGAGCGGCCCTTTTTTGTTGAGCAGTTAAAGCAGGAGATCCCCTGGTATGTGCGCCGGATAAAGATGAAGCCGGGAATTACAGGCTGGGCGCAGGTAAAACATAAGTACGACGCCTCTATTGAGGATGTGAAACAGAAAGTGCTCTACGATTTATATTATTTTGAGAATATGTCTCTGTCGCTTGATCTGAAAATCCTGGTACGCACAGTACTTGTGGTTCTTACGGGCAAGGGGGCGCATTAGGGGTCGGCGGCCCCTTACTGTGATTGAAGCGGCGCTAAATTTACGCCGTGGTTTAGTATAGATGCCGGAGATCAGATAATTTATGGTGAATGTCATGACAGACTGAAACATGCGTCCCTATAATCACAGTTTAAAAAATACGCAATTATTACAAATTTTGGATTTAGTGTTATAAAGATTGATTTTGCAGTGGTGAAAAATGTATAATTAAGTATCTATGTACACTGAACTGAAATGTTTCTGGTGATAAGGAAGCTGTATATGACAATTGATGGTTTGCAGGATGCGTTTGAAAAGGTAGAAGAGATTTCGGCGGCTCTTGTTTTGGCGGATTTTTCCGATCTCTCTGATTTGACGGCTTTAGCCGGTATTGACAGTCTCTTTGAAAAACTTTACAACAGTACGGAGGATGAGGGAGTACGCAAAGCCGCGAAAGCGTGCCGGCAGACAGTTGAAGATATGATCTTCAAAGTGTGCAAGCCTGAAGACGGGACTAAATCTTTGTCGGACGGACTCACCGCTTTGCGCAGGATGATCAAGTACGGCCCGCAGGACGCGGCCGCTCAGGCAGAGGCTTCGGTTATCGGAGAAGCGGCGGCGGAGATAAATATTGATCTTGATGATGATGAAGATGATAAAAAGAGAAAAGAGAGCGCGGCAGCGGCGGCGGCGGCTATTAAGCAGGACAGCGACGGCTTTTTTGTAGACCGTGATCCAAGCGCCGCCCCGGCGCATGTGAGCTTTGCCAAGGTGATTGATATCGCCACTCTTGATGCAACGCTTCTTGGAGATTTCATCGCAGAGTCGCAGGAACACCTTCTTAACGCTAACGACGCGCTTCTGAGGTTGGAGGCGTCTCCCGCGGATGTTGACATTATAAACGAACTCTTCAGGGTATTCCATACTATTAAGGGTGTGGCCGGATTTTTGGCGCTGGGCGCTGTTCAGGCCCTTACCCATTCTACAGAGAGTCTAATGGACAAGGCGCGCGAAAGGGTATTTGTGCTCTCGCCCGAAGCGGTTGACCTTGTTTTTACCGTTGTAGACGCTCTCAAAAAAGAGATTGATACTTTAAATCACGCGCTTATGGACTCTCTGCCGTATCATGTGCAGGATGGTATGGATCAGCTCATAGTTACTGTTGACTCAATGCTCGACGCTCTGAAATCAGGCCGCGCAATGCCCGAAAAACTCGGCGAAACGCTTGTAAAAGAGGGTAAGGTAACTAATTATGACGTCGAAAAAGCTCTCTACGAGCAGGAGCGCAGGCCGGGAACAAAAATCGGCGAGATTCTTGTAGAGCAGGGCGCCGTTTCGCCAAGCGATGTTAAATCTGTTGTAGAAAAACAGATATCGGCAGGCGGAAAAGCTCCGGTTGTCGTTAAGGAGAGCGTAAAGGTTGATACGGAAAAACTTGACAGGCTTATTGATATGATAGGAGAGCTTGTCATAACGGAAGCGATGGTAACGGGCGACGAGGCGCTTAAAAATACAAGAAGCCCCCGTCTTGGCTCCAATATGCGCCAGCTTGACAAGATAACACGCCAGCTGCAGGAGATCGGGCTTTCGCTTCGCATGATGTCTCTTAAAACTCAGTTCCAAAAGATGGCCCGCTTAGTGCGCGACCTTGCTAAAAAGACCGGCAAGGATATTAACTTCGTGAGCATAGGCGAAGATACCGAGCTCGACAAATCGGTTATTGAGCATATCGCGGATCCGCTTGTTCACATGGTGCGCAACAGCGCCGATCACGGTATCGAAATGCCTGAGCAGCGCGTTGCGGCTGGAAAACCGCGTACCGGTACGTTAACGCTTCGCGCGTATCAAAAGGGCGGTTCTATCTGTATAGAAATTGAAGATGACGGAAGAGGTCTCAATAGAGACGCCATCATCAAAAAGGCGATGGAAAAAGGGCTCATAGATAACCCCGGCGCTCTTACCGATAACGAGATAAATCATCTGATTTTCCACCCCGGTTTCTCTACCGCCGCTCAGGTTACGGATGTATCGGGACGCGGCGTGGGTATGGACGTTGTGAGAAAAAATGTAGAAGCTCTGCGAGGGCGTATTGAGATCCGCACGAAAGTCGGCGAGGGTTCTGTTTTTACAATCCACCTGCCGCTTACACTTGCTATTATGGATGGTCTTGTAGTTAACGCGGGCGGTGAGCGCTATATTATTCCTACGCTATCTGTTGTTGAGAATTTCAGGCCAACGGCAAAAGATTTGACGGAGGTTATGGGGCTGCAGAAGATGGTTATGTGTCATGGGGAGCTTTTGCCGCTTTACAGTATTGCCGAAGTGATGGGCAAAAAGAATACTGTGGAGGTAGAGAACGGTATCGTAATGGTAGTAGAGGACGCGGGCAAGCGCACCGGTCTTCTTGTAGATAATATTGTAGGCCAGCAGCAGACGGTTATTAAGAAACTTGGCGAAGGGGTCGGCAAAATAAGAGGCGTCTCGGGCGGCGCTATTATGCCTGACGGCCAGGTGAGCCTTATTATCGACGTTGCGGAGACTGTCAAACTTTCGGCTGAGAGCGGCAGTACTATTAGAAATCCTGAAAAAAAACTTTTAGAAGCAGTTGCATAATTAAAAAGAAAGCTGGTGAAAATGGCTGAAACCGTTGAGAAAAAAGTTGCAGATTTGGCGGGAAAATACCTGACCTTTAAGTTGTTAAATGAAGAGTACGGTATTGAGATTCTCAAGGTAAGAGAGATTATCGGAGTGATGGCTATTACAAGTCTCCCGCGCACTCCGCCCTTTGTGCGCGGAGTTATAAATTTGCGCGGCAAAGTT
>WRCH01000065.1 GCA_009784115.1 Chitinispirillia bacterium | reverse complement strand
TAGATTTATGCCGTTACTCAGTATAAAGAAGAGGGCAGAGAAGAAAAAACTGTCGAAATTGCTTAAAATCGAAAGCTTTATTCAGGCACAATTTTTGAATTTTTTAGACTACATGATTATGAGCGGCACAAAAATAATAACACCTGCGATAATGTTACTTATAACATTCATCGCTGCGCCTCTTTTCTCCCAGCCCGCCTTCGGCGTTAAAGGCGGACTCTCGCTCTCAAACTTTTGGGGTGACGGTGTAGACGCTTTTCATCAAAACGAAAATATCGCTGATTTTGGTATTGATAGAATTCAGGGAAGAGTTTTACCGTTTGTAAGCGGCGGACTGTTCTTTCGCTTCGATATAATTCCATCATTTTTATCAATTCAACCAGAACTCCTTTACATAAGACAGGGCGAAAACTGGAAGCTGAAAAGCGCCGGCCATAAAGAATATACAAATATACACGTTGACTATCTTACAGTGCCCGTATGCGCAAAACTTATGATTCCATTTGAAAACGCGCCCCTCACATCAGGCGTTTACGCAGGCCCTGCCGTTTCGTTAAGAGTGCACGCTAACGCGAAAAACATAGACGCCCTCCCCGATCTTCATAATCGATCTATGCCTGATTGGGGAACAAATATCACCGGCAAAACCAATCCGCTTGATTTTGGACTCGCGGCGGGCTTTAACATGGATATAGCCTCCGGCCCGGGAGAGATAGTTATTGATTTTCGTTTTCAATGGGGATTCATTGAGGTTTTTGAGATGAATAAAGATTTTCGGAATTACTCTTTTTCGATGATGGCTGGATATCAGATTTTTTTGCGCTGATCTGTTTTATGAAATGCCGCCGGCGGCAAACTATACTGAGTAGCGGTATAATCTGACCGCATACAAATACATTAAATAGTTAAAATAGTTGCGTTGCCTGATTGAATATTGTACTTTTATTCTACTTTTATATATCATACGATTAAATATTGGCTTACACCTCAATAAACACGGTGCGGCCTATTTAATCGTGTCTTCAATAAAACACTGTCTGACATTTTCTGAGACAATAGTGATGAATAAAACAATAGACGCAATAATCGCGGGAGCCGGTTCCGGAACACGGCTCGGACACTTCATCCCAAAAGCCTTTGTTCCCATTGGCGGTGAACCTCTCCTCAGCTATTCCTTAACCGCATTTTGTTCACATCCGCAAATTAACTCTGTGATATTAGTTGTCAGCGCGGATATGCTTAATCAGGCAAAAGATTTTGTCAGCGGCAATAATGATTTCAAAGACAGAGTTATAGTGACAACAGGCGGTGATGAACGATGGAAATCTGTCCAAAACGGTATATCATTATCAACAAATGAATGGGTGTTGATCCACGACGCCGCCCGTCCGTTTGTAAGCCATGAGGTTATAAATTCACTCCTTGAAAAGCGAAGCGAGTTCGAATGCGCCATAACCGTAACGCCCGAAGTTGACACAATCCGCACCATTGACGGGGATAAATGCGGGGTGACCGTTGACAGATCAAAACTCCTGCGCGTAGGCACCCCGCAGCTTTTCAAAAGAGAGCTTATAGCATCGGCTTTTGATCAAATAGAAAAAATGGACGCTCCCCCAACCGACGAAGCCGCGCTTATTGAAAGCCAGGGAATAGCGGTTGGCTACGCGTGGGGTGATCCGATAAATTTTAAAATAACAACCAAATCCGATCTAAAAATCGCGGAGGCATTGCTTGAAAGAAGAGATGAAAAGATGCGGCTGGGCGGGCGATGACCCGCTCTACATCGCCTATCACGACAACGAATGGGGCGAACCTGTTCACGACGACCGTAAACTCTTTGAGATGCTCATACTTGAAGGGGCTCAGGCGGGATTATCGTGGATTACTATCCTTAAGCGCAGAGATAATTATAAAAAAGCGTTTGCTAACTGGGACTGGAAAAAGGTCGCTAAGTTTACACAGGACGATGTTGAGCGGCTTATGGCAGACAGCGGGATCATCCGCAACCGCCTTAAAATAGAGAGCACCATAAAAAACGCAATTCTGTTTGAACAGGTGCGTAATGAGTTCGGGTCTTTCGATAAATATATTTGGCAATTTACTGACTACAAGGTAATTTATCCCTCAAAAAAACTTCGCCGTTTGGAGGATATCCCCGCAACTACGCCGCACTCCGACGCAATGAGCAAAGATTTGAAAAAGCGAGGATTTAAATTTGCGGGAAGCACCATCTGCTACGCTTTTATGCAGGCTATTGGGATGGCGAATGATCATATTGAGGGATGTTATAAAGCCCCAGGCGTTGCCGGGAGTTGACAGAAAGCCCACGGCGTTGCCGCGGGTTGATTGATTTAGTCCCTTTGGGGCAAAAACATTTGAATAAAGCGAAATCATCATTAAGTAAAAATGCAGAAATTGGGCGAAAAAGGGTTATATTTTAATGGGCTTGACGGACTGCGGCTTATCGCCTCTGTCAACATCGTGCTGTTTCATTTTCAGTACAGCGGCGCCTTTCACGATATGGGGGGCAGCCCAGGGTGGTTTTTCCGCATTATAAAAGGCCCCGCTTTTCACGCGAGCCTCTTTTTTATTTTGGGCGGATTTATATTTGCCGCAAAGTTTGCTCCAAAAATATCTACTTTTAAAAGCCGGTCGTTTCTTAAAAAACGCTTCTTGGAACTCTATCCTCTGCATCTTATCACAACTCTTATAATGGCTTCGCTTTTTGTAATAAAAAGATGGGGTGCGGAGAGTATCGACTGGGGGAAATTAGGCGCTTCTTTATTTATGCACCTTTCGTTTTTGTGGTCGCTGTTTCCGTTTGGAACTTTTAACCTCAATACCCCGTCCTGGGCGCTAAGCGCAATGTTTCTTTGTTATCTTCTATTTGGCCCGATGCTCAAATGGGCTTTTTCAATCAAGAATAAAAGAGTCGTGATAATGTTCATCGCTCTGTTTTTTCTCCCTCTTGCCGTATGGGGATATTTTTACAGTGTGATGGGAACACCGTACGAGTATTATCATTTCTTCCATACATTTGCGCCGATACGGTTATTTGAATTTGGACTTGGAGTGCTTCTCGCACGCTTTTTTATTTTACAAAGAGAAATTAAAAATTATGCTGCAGATGGGGCGTCATCAATCAATAATAACAAAAAATACTGCTTAAAATCTCTATGCTGTGATCTTGCGATTGCGCTTTGCGTCTTTCTTGTATACTCTAATCTCAGTCTGCAAAACAGAGGCGATTCCACCCTTAGATTTTTCTCCTATCACCTCTTTATGGTTCCGCTCTATCTTACGATTCTCTACATCGCCGCACTTGAAAAAGGGGTGATTGCCCGCGTATTATCACTCCCAGCTCTGCGCAAAATCGGGCGGACTTCGTTTTACCCCTATTTGATACATATTCCTCTTATGTCAATAGTCACGATGTACTGCGAGAGAGTGCTTAACTACCGCAAATTTATGCACTCGCCTGTCAACATTTTAATCTTTATGACAATTCTTTACGGATGCAGTTATCTATACGTATACGCGCTGAGAAACAGACTCAGGCAGCGTAAGAAGGAAGCGGAGGCGATACAGGTATTGCAGACGGTCAATACGAATTAAAATTATTTGATGATGACAACTTGATCTTTGAGTCAAAATTTTTGATGATAATCAAACAATATCACTTAAACCCGGCATTCTTAAGCCCGCCGATCTCCCGTACCGTAAGCTCTCTAAACTCTCCTGTTTTCATCTCGCCAAGTTTCACAGACCCAAACGCTATGCGCCTGAGCTTGCGAACCTCATGGCCTATCCCCTCAAACATACGGCGGATTTGGCGGTTCTTCCCTTCAAACAGCGTGACTTCGTACCAGCACTGTTCATCCTTTACATCAACAAGATTTACAGACGCCGCGCGCAGAAGCTGACCCTCCGATTCTATTCCGTCAATTAGTGTTGATATCTCCTGCTTTTCAAGCGGTTTTCCGGTTCGCACAAGGTACACTTTCTTAATGCGGAAACGGGGATGAGTTAATGCGTGGATAAGATCACCGTCATTTGTGAGCAAAAGCAGACCTTCGGAGAGATAATCAAGTCTGCCGACATATTTGAGAAGATCCGCGTCAAGTCCGTCCCGTCTTAACACATCGTAGATTGTGGGACGTCCCTCGGGGTCGTCTTTTGTTACCATTATCTGACGGGGCTTAAAATAAGCCCAGTATTCGAGTCTTTTTACAGGCCGCAGAGTTTTCCCTTTATATTCTACTTTGTCATTGATAGAGACTTTCGCGCCAAGCTCGGTGACTTTTTCGCCGTTGATAAAAATATGACCGCTCTCTACAAGCTCATCGCATTTTCGTCTTGAACCGAGGCCGCATTGAGCGAGGTAGCGGTTTATTCTTAGTTGTTCACTGTTTTCTTTCATGAAACGTCCTTATTTAATAATAGATCATTGTATAAAATCTGTCACCGATGAACAAACTCTCACAGGTATTTTTGTTAATTTACCGATGCGGTCAGCCGAATATCCGTCAAGCGTATGTCCTCTGTTATTAAACATCGCTTTGGGCAAAATCGCTTCTATTAACGGTGATTTTTTAGCTGATTCCTTTATTTTTTTGATGACGTCATGGGCGCAAAGCAGGCCAGCGACAGTAACGGATGTTCCAAAATAATTGTTCTCTACTGCCTGTACATCAAATTTTTTAGCGGTGTATGGAGTGATATCATCCAATACTTTTTTTAGATAAGGATATGCTGAAACACCTGTTATCACGAGAGTATTTTTTTTATCATGTTTATTGCGGTGATTATTGTTGATTTCACCTTTTTGTAATTTTCTTTTGACAGCCGACGCCTCCTGCAGCAGCTGCCTTGCAAGCCCTACCCCATTTTCTATCTGCGGATAATCTTCGTAATAAGAGCGGGGCGGAATCGGTAAATTTGCCCTGATAAACAGTTCATCGGCACAAAAAAGTTTACGCACGCCATCCTTTTTTGCCATTTTGCCGGATACGATTCCCATTTTTTGACAGACGTCAAGCGCTAACTTTTTGTCAACCTGAGGAAACGGACGTTTTTTATGCTTGGTGACGCCTGCGGGAACTACAGCTATCGAAAGTAAGTTATCACCAAACTTGAACAGATCCGCGATAGTCCTGTCAAGCACAGCTCCATCATTAAATCCCGGACAAAGGACAATCTGCGTATGAAAAGCGATCCCGTTTTTGCTTAAAAATGATAACTGTTCGCGAACGTCGGGCGCATGTTTATTTCCAAGCATGACAGAGCGTACTTTGGGGTCGGTTGCGTGTACTGATATAAAGAGCGGCGAGAGTCCTATATCTGCGGCTCTTTGTAAATCTCCCCGTGACGCGGATGAGAGCGTAACATAGTTGCCGTTTAAGAAAGAGTGTTTAAAATCCTCATCCTTTATGTAAAGAGATGATCTCAAATTAGGCGGCATCTGATCAATAAAACAAAAGATACAATGGTTTGTACAGTGATTTACAGGATTCTCGTAAAAGTCAACTTCAAGCCCGCTCCCCTGCTCCCGCTCAATCTCTAAAACGCCCTCTCTTCTTCCCCGCTCTATTTCAATCTCAAGGAACTGCTCTGCTGCGTGATAGTAAAAATCCAGTTCATCATAGACGGCATTTCCGTTGATGGAGATAATGCGGTCAAGCGGGCGCAGTCCTGATTGAAAAAAGAGGCCGCCGCGCGGCAGTGAACGAATTTTCAGTCCGATATCATTAGCTTTTGTGTTATTAAATCTGTTCTTTTTGTTCACCGGATATATCTTTCAAATTTTTAAATTAAGCAAAACAAATATAGTTTACGCCTTTTTGCCGATATAATATTATATTGATATCATCAAGCGATAATAATATTTTTGATTTCTGTCTATATATAGAAGGAGCATCCGCACAAATGACACGCAGCGCAAGCGTAACACGCACTACAAAAGAGACCGATATAAAATTAGAACTCGTTATCGGCGGCGATGGAAGCTCGGATATTAAAAGCGGCGACGGGTTTATGGATCACATGCTTACGCTCTTTGCAAGACACGGGCTTTTTAATTTAACTCTCGAATGCAAAGGCGACACCCATGTGGATTTTCACCACAGCGCAGAGGATATCGGCATATGCCTTGGACAGGCGCTTAAAAAAGCGCTGGGTGACTGCCGCGGGATAAACCGTTACGCATTCAGCTATGTTCCGATGGACGAATCATTAGCCCGCGTCTGTCTTGACATAGCGGGAAGGCCGAACCTCGTATATTCGGTGCCGTTGACAGATCGTAAAATCAATAATTTTGAGTGTGATTTGGCTGAAGATTTTTTTAAGGCGTTCTGCGACCACAGCGGCGCCACGGTGCACGCGGACCTCATAAGAGGCCGCAACAGCCACCACTCTCTTGAGGCGGTTTTTAAAGCGTTCGGCAAAGCGCTCAGCACCGCATGCGCAATAAACAGCGCCGCGGCAAACGAGGTGCCGAGTACAAAAGGCGTTTTGTAAATGCTTAATTGGGTTATGTATCGCGCAATATTCCATTTCCGATTGCGTATTATCTTCACAAAAAAAATTTTTTTATGGTTTTTTGCCGTATTTTTTAGTAATTTAATATATTGAGCGGTTTTTCACTGCTCCTTAATCTGAAAACATGTACGGTAATGATAATGATCATCACCGCAAACAATACAAGTACACGCACACGCGCTAAAGGAAAAGTTAATGGCTAAAAGAAAATTTCTTATCGCAGCAACAGCGGCGGCAGCAGCGGTTGTATTCTCTGGATGCTCTAAAAAAGACGCGGCGGATGATATGGAGTTTACGCAGATTGCCAAGTCTACGCCGTCTGTACCGGAAAAGAGATCCAACGCGGATATCTTCGATGAATTTTACATGGTAGACGAAGATAGAAAACCGGCGGCAGCTGAAAAAAGCGCGGCGGCTCCCGCGCAAGCACAGCGTCCAAGAAACGAACTGCCGGCCGGCCGTACTCAGCCGGCTCCTCCGCCGCGCGCAAGCGGTTCGTGGAACTTTGTTACAAACGGTCCTTATGTAGTGCAGGTAACTACCTCCGCCTCACGCGCCGGAGCACAGAAACTTGCAAACGAACTCAAAGCCGCAGGCTTCCCCGCCTATGTAGCCGAAGTCAGAAATCCGACTCCCGCATTGCAAGGAGTATACTTCCGCGTGCGTATCGGCTCTTTTAACGGTCTTTCCGAAGCGAGAGCTTTTGGAGAGAGTGCGCTCAGACCTATGGGGCATGACTATTGGGCCGACAGAAAATCAAATGATAATGTAGGTATAGACGGCCGCGGATTTGGCGGCGGCGCTCCCGCTCAGCAATACAGTCCGGCGGCGGCGCCTGCGGCCAGACCTGCTCAGGCGCCGGCACCGGCTCCAGCTCCTCAGGCAGCGCCGGCGGCAGCGCCAGTTCCGGCTCCGGCACCTCAAGCAGCGCCAGCACCAGTTCCAGTTCCGGCACCTGCTCCGCAAGCAGCGCCGGCTCCAGCGCCGGCTCCAGCTCCTGCACCCGCTCCTCAAGCGGCTCCAACACCTGCGCCAGCTGCGGCGCCTGCCGCGGCTCCCGCACCTGAAACAGAAGAAGCTGCCCCCGCCGGCGGCAGAAATAATAGAGGATCAAGAGCAAACAGAAGAGAAACAGCTCCGGCAGCACCAGCACCTGCCGCTGCTCCGGCACCGGTACCGGCTCCTCAGCCAACACCGGCCGCTGCTCCGGCACCTGCACCCGCTCCTCAAGCGGCACCGGCTCCAGCTCCAGCACCGGCAGATAGACCGGCCCCAGCCCCCGGTGCGGCGGCGCCTGCACCGGCTGCTCAAGAGAGCGGCGGCGATGATCAGTGGGATGACTGGGATTCAAGCGACTGGGGAACGTCAGACTGGTAAATGCTTGTCTCCATACAGAACTTAGGGTGCAGCAAAAATCAAGTTGACGGAGAGCGTATCTTACAGCTCTTCGTCAATAACGGTTTCGCGATCGCAGAAGACCACAGCGCCTCAGATATAATAATTGTAAATACATGCGCGTTTATTAAAGAGGCTCAGGAAGAAGCTATCGCCGCTATTCTTGATATGACTCAGATACGTAAAAACGGCCGATGCCGTACGTTAATCGTAAGCGGCTGCTTCTCTCAGCGCTACCGCGAAAATGTAAACCGCGAGTTCCCGGAAGTTGACATATGGGCAGGGGTTGATGATTGGGAAAAGCTGTTACACTCGCTTCTTAAAGACAAGTATAAAAGCAGTAAACAAAATCATTCGCGTTTCGAAAGAGCGCTAAGCGAACCGATCGCCACTCAATACATAAAAATCGCCGAAGGATGCTCCCACAGCTGCTCTTTTTGCGTTATCCCGTCAATCCGCGGAAAATTTAAAAGCCGAAATCAAAATGATATAATAGAAGAGGCGCGGTGGCTCTGCGAAAAAGGCACACGCGAGCTTATTTTAGTAGCTCAGGATACTTCGTTTTATGGACGTGATATCAATACAAATTTGATAACGCTGCTTGAAACGCTCCTTAAAAACACGCAATTTCCCTGGATCAGGATGATGTACCTTCATCCTCAATTAGTAAGCGATGATTTACTTACGCTTATAGCGGCAGAAGAGCGGCTCTGCTCATATTTTGACATACCGCTGCAGCATATCAGCGATACAATACTAAAGAGCATGAACCGCCGCCCTCTCTCAAAAGAGCTGTATCGTCTTGTTGACCGAATCAAAAGCAAAGTAAGCGGCGCGACGCTGCGCAGCTCCTTTATACTCGGCTATCCCGGCGAAACTGAAAAAGAGCACAGCGAACTAAAACAGTTTATACAGTATGCGCGTTTTCATAAGATGGGCGTCTTTCCATTTTCACCGGAAGAGGGCACTAAAGCTTATAACATGCGGCCAAGACCCCGCGGCGCGACCGTACAGCGGCGCTGTGATGAGCTCATGAGCATACAGCAGGAGATAAGCCGCGAACTGCTTGAGGAAAAAATCGGAAGCAAGCAGCAAATAATAATAGACCGGGTAAGCGACGATCACGACTTTAACTACGAAGGCAGAACTTTGGGAGATGCGCCGGAGGTTGACGGCCGGGTTTTTATTCAGTCCGGTGATTTTAATCCTGGTGAAATTGTTACTCTCAAGATTATTGGAGCGAGTGATTACGATTTGTATGCTGAATACACTGCATGACGATGATTGATTTTATCCCGCGCCAATGAAAATATACCGGTACACGACACGAGTTTACACCGCACCGCACACAGCTGGCACAATAATTGCCCCTTACAGACAGATATACCGATATACGGCACGCGCTTACACTATACCGCACGCAACTGCACGCAGAGCCGTGAGGTTGCTTAGCGGCACAGTGTAAACGAGTGCCGCTGCTCAGTATAAAAGCAATTTGCAAAAGACACTGCTTATCTGTAAAAGGGGCCTTATATTTATGGAAAAACCGGATGTAAAAACAGCTGTTATAGAGTTTATTAACCGCAATTTTCTCATGGGTACAACTCAAATTAAATACGGCGAGAATGATTCGTTTTTGGAAAAAGGGATTGTAGATTCCACAGGAGTTCTTGAGATGGTGGGTTTTCTGCAGGAAACTTTTGCAATCACGGTTGAGGACGATGAGCTTTTGCCTGAGAATTTAGACACAGTGAGCAGCATAGCCGCTTTTGTCGCCAAAAAACAGCAGCTTAGCGGTTCACGTACAAGAATATGAATGATATAGGCAGACAATTTGTAAACAGTGAAATAGGAGTGGCGCGTTTATGATGCCGGCTGATTCAACAAAAGTGATCCCTGATCAAAAGCGGAGCGCTGTCAATTTAAGCGCAGAAGATTTGCGGATTGACGCCGCGGCGGAAGCAGTGCGGATATGTACCCATATCCAAAACTACATGGTTAAAGTCAGGCGGAGAGGCGCCGTCATAGGTCTTAGCGGCGGCATAGATTCAAGTGTAACAGCGGCGCTGTGCGCAAAAGCGCTCGGAAAAGAGCGGGTTTTGGGTCTCCTTATGCCGGAGCGCCACAGTGCGGCCCAAACCTCTTCCCTTGGCTTTAAAGCCGCGGCAGCGCTTGGCATTGAGGCGCAGGAGCACGAGATCTCCGGGATCCTTGATGCGAGCGGATGCTACCTTATGCAGGAGAGAGCGGTAAAGTCTGTAATCCCCTCTTATATACCGGGATCACCATTTAAAATTGTTCTGCCAGCCGGGAGCGAAACTTATAAGCTCTTCTCCATTGTAGCTGAGCTTCCCGATGGAAAAATTGTAAAAAAACGGATGACCCACGAAGCGTATTTGAACCTTGTAGCCGCTACAAATTTTAAACAGCGCATCCGTAAAATGATAGAGTACTATCACGCGGACCGTCTAAACTATGCAGTCGCCGGAAGTCCAAACCGTCTTGAATATGATCAAGGATTCTTTGTCAAAAACGGAGACGGCAGCGCGGATATAAAACCTATAGCCCATCTTTACAAAACGCAGGTTTATCAATTAGCGGAATATCTTGGGATCCCTTCAGAAATAAGAAGCCGTCCGCCCACTACAGACACATACCCAATGGAGCAGTCTCAGGAAGAGTTCTATTTCTCACTGCCCTATCAAAAGATGGATTTATGCCTCTTCGCAAAAAATAATGGATATGGGAGCGAAAGCGTGTGTGAAACAGTGGGTTTAAATCCCAAAGAGTGCGAAGCGGTATTCAAAGACATAGATGTAAAACGCAGCACAACAAAATACCTGCATCTTAAACCGGAGCTCGCAGGAGATATACCGGAAATCCATATTTAGCCCAACGGGCTGCAATCAAATAGCCCCCGGCAACGCCGGGGGGTGCGGATGATAACACCGGGGTGTACGGGTGATAACACCGAGAGATGCAGGTGATAACACCGTGGGGATGAGGGCAATGACGGCGGTATGGACACAGACACGCGTCAAATAGATGGTTTATTGGCAATTTCACCATTACATCATATATTTTTATTGCATGGCTAAAAAAGGTGCAGTATCTTAATGACAGATATAATAAAAAATTGGCATCATCAAGAAACGGACGGCAAGCGGCGCCCTTTACGCGGTGATGAAATCAAGCAGCTCACCGCGCAGTTTAACAGCGCTTCCGACTGGAGTAACATATATGTTACCGATGGATTTAATGTATCAAAAATCCACAGATGCAGTTTTGAGGGACGTGTTGAGATAGGCGTTTTTAGTGATGATACTTTGCGGTATGAGAATATAACGCTCAAAACGGGGCTCTACGGAAGCCATTTCAGAGATTGCGTTATCGGAAATAATGCCGCTGTTCATAATCTTCTTTACGGCAGTAATCTGTATATTGGTGATGATGTTCTTATCTTAAATGTCAACGAAATATCCAGTAGTGAAAACGCCTCTTTTGGGATGGGAATCAGCAGAGACGCGGATCATTTAAGCACGGCGGTAGAGCTTATAAATGAGAACGGCGGCAGGGCGGTTCTCCCTTTCCCCGGTATGACCTGTACAGACGCGTTTTTGTGGTCATCCAACAGGGCCGATAAAGAGTTAATGAGCCGTCTTGCAGAAATTACGCGTAAGAGCTGCGAAGAGATCTGTCCCAATAAGGGTGTAATAGCGCAATCCGCAGTGATCCTTAATGTAAAAGCGATCCGCAGCGCGTTAATAGGGCCGGATTGTATTGTTGACGGAGCGGAACTTATCACAAATTCAACTGTTCTGAGTGACAGCGAAGAACCGACAAAATTAGGCGCCGCCGTTCAAATCAAAAATTCGATTATCGGTTATGGGAATGAGATAAATTCAGCCGCGCAGTTATCATCCGTAATAACAGGAACAGCGGTTTCTCTTTCGCAATCCACAAGAATTTGCCACTCGTTTATCGGCGACAACTCTTTTATATCATGCTGTGAGATCGCAAACTCTCTTGTGATGCCGTTTCACTCCCAGCACCACAACAACTCTTTTCTCATTGCGTCAATTGTAGGGGGCCAAAGCAACATCGCCGCCGGCGCGACTATCGGCTCCAATCATAACAGCCGCACTAATGACGGTGAGCTGTGGGCAAAACGGGGATTTTGGCCGGGGCTATGCACAAGTTTCAAGCACAACTGCTCTTTTGCGTCTTTTACAATGGCGGCCAAGGGCGACTATCACTCGGAGCTTGATATCAAACTGCCGTTCAGCCTGCTTGCGCTTGATCATCAAACCGGTGTGCCTGTAATCTTCCCCGCTTTTTGGTTTACGCATGATATGTACGCAACTATGAGAAACGCGCAAAAATTTGTAAAGCGGGACAAAAGAGTTTTCCGTCAGCATCAGCAGTTTATTGAGCATGATATTTTGGCTCCGGATACTGTTGAGGAGATTTTTGAGGCGCTTTACCTAATTGAACTTTGGACCGGTGAAGCGTCATTTACCGCAAAGGGAATCTCTTTTGATGAGAACAGTTTTGATGAGATAATTTTAGAGGGTAAAAGAGTTCTGCTTGAAGACCCCTCTTTCTGTTCAACACTCGCGATTAAAGCAAAATGCGTTGAGAGAGGCAGATCGGAAACCATACTGAAAAACGTAAGCTGCGCTTACAACATGTATCGATCAATGATACGCTATTACTGCGCAAAAAACCTGCTGCCGTACATGCAGGAAAACCGCATCACCTCTTTTAATGAGCTTCGCTCAAGTCTCGGTACGTTAGTAAAACAAAACGACGAAGAGTGGATTAACTGCGGTTCTATGGTTATAACCCAAAGCACTTACCGTGAATTCATTGAGCTAATAAAAAATCCTCAAACAAAAATATGGAGCGACGTACACGATTTATTTGACTCTTTTTCATTAGACTATATAAATATAAAAATCGCTCACGCGTTTTATGCTCTCACAATGCTTGAAGGAGCATCGCCGCAGGAGATGCAGGAGGAGAGTTTTTGGCCGTTCTTGCGGGAAGTCTGCGAAGACTGCAAAACAATCGCGGCTCTTACCCTCTCCTCAAGAGCCAAAGACTTCAGCGATCCGTTCCGCACCTTTGTTTACAAATCAGAAGAAGAGATGCAGTGCGTTTTAGGTTCAATAGAAGATTCTGTCGTAAAACAAACCGCGGAAGAGATGGAAAAACTTATAGCGCTCGCAACTCAATACAGCATGGAACCGGAAACTGCCGCCGGCGGCGATGATGATGATTTTTTCTTTTGAAATACTGCCCGAGGCCGGAATCGAACCGGCACGGCCTGTTCAGCCAGGGGATTTTAAGTCCCCAGTGTCTACCTATTCCACCACCCGGGCGTGATTTTACGGCAGTCAATAAAAATGGGTTATTGCAACCGCAAAATCAAGGGGAAAAAAATATTCTTAATATTTGCGGCGAGGAAATCCGCGGTTTCTATACAAGAAAATTGCCTATGTGATATGCAATAATCTATTTTTATCATTAATAATCATATACAGACAAGGCATGCCTTGTCTCTCAAATCCAATTTTTTATTGCAAAAAATGTCCACGACAAAAGAACAAAATCAGCAAAAAACTGATACAAAACCCGCTCCCGATCTCAAAGCCGCTTCAGACAAGAAGCCTGCCGCGATAAATCTTATTTGGCTCTATATTGTTGTAATCAGCATAATTGTAGCGGCTTACACCGGCAGAATGGACGCCGTAGGCAAGGCTTCGTTTGACAGCGCAAAGCGTGCCGTTGAGCTTGCCATAAGCCTCATTGGAGCGATGGCGCTTTGGCTTGGGATTATGAAAGTGGCGGAGTCCGCGGGGCTCATGCGGGCGGTTACCCGCGCTATACGGCCCGTTATGGTTTGGCTTTTTCCTGATGTGCCCGCTAACCACCCCGCAATGAGCGCAATCATAATGAACATGGGCGCCAATATGCTTGGCATGGGCAACGCCGCTACGCCAATGGGTATAAAAGCAATGCAGGAGCTTGACAAGCTCAATCCGGAAAAAGGCACCGCTACTAACGCGATGTGTCTTTTCTTGGCGATCAATACGTCAAGTGTTACGATATTGCCTTTGGGGGTGATAGCTGTGAGAGCGGCGTCCGGTTCAACAAACCCGGGCGGAATTCTGCTGCCTACGCTCTGCGCGACATTATGCTCCACGGCAGCCGCAATTTTTATGGCGAAACTTCTCAGCCGCAGAAGTGAGAAAAAGTTTATCCAAGCCTCTCTATCAACACAAATAAGCGGTGAGACCGCTGCGGAAGAGGCTAACAATTCACAAATACAGACTGAAGAACTCTCGCCGCCGGGAAAATTTGGTAAATTTGCCGCATGGGGCGCTTTGGCGCTGTTTATAGGCGCCATACCTTATACGATTATGACGGGCGGTCCTGTAGGAGGCGTTTTTGAGAGCATTACCGCCTCCACGGCGTGGCTTATCCCCGGCCTTATTATCGCGATACTTTTGGGCGGATATCTGTGCGGGGTAAAAGTATATGAGACAGTAACCGACGGAGCCAAAGAGGGGTTTCAGGTTGCAATAAGGATCATCCCTTTTATGGTTGCGATTTTTGTAGGTATAGGTATGCTTCGCTCAAGCGGAGCGCTTGATCTCTTTACAGGCATCGCGGGCAGCTTTACAAAGCTCATAGGAATGCCGGCGGAAGTTCTCCCCCACGCGCTCTTGCGTCCGCTCTCAGGCACAGGCGCTTACGGATACATGGCAGAACTCATACAAAAAGCTCCCGACTCGTTAGAGGCGTTTATGTCATCCATACTTCAAGGTTCTACCGAAACTACGTTTTATGTTTTGGCGGTTTACTTTGGAGCTATAGGAATCCGCAAAACACGCCACGCGCTGCCTGCCGCGCTTTTTTCTGATGCTGTTGGGATATGCGCCGCGGTGCTGTTTGCGAATCTGTTTTTTAATATGTTTAATGGTTGAGCTATACTAAACCACGGCATAAATTGACACTGTGCCGCTAAGCAGCAGAGCCGGCCCTGCGTGCAGTTGCGTGCGGTGCAGTGTCAATTTATGTTGCCGTTCACCAGTATATAATGTTTGTCAATCTCTATACATAATGATAAATAATGCGATGCGGTAATCACGGCGAAAAAAGCACAACATGTTTCGGAAGCAGCGGAAAACCGCTCTCGGTCTATTATTCTGAACATGAGGCGCGTGAAGGCGCTTATCATGTAAAGACACAATACCGTTTAAATCTCTCCCCGTATCAATGCTCAAAATGCGGATTATGGCACTTATCGCCAAGCTCGCGCCAAACGCCAAGCCGTGAATGTATCGCTTGCGGCAAGAGTCTCTACGAATCAAAAGCTACCGCTCAAAAAAGGGCGGGGATTATTGAGGATGAACAGGGAATACGGTTAAAGGTGTATAGATGTCCTTATGAAAACGGCTGGCATTTGTCAAAAATTGAGCGATGACCCCTTGCAAATAAAAGCAAGTCCCCCACTAAAAAAACCAGTTGCCCGCAATACCCAACAAATATTATTTTCAAACTAAATTAGGAAACGTCTCTTTCATTTCTCACTTCCCATGTTTTCACTTACGTTTTTTAAACGTAAGGAATCCAACGCACAAAAAGACGTGCGTTGTTTATTATTGTGTAATTTTGCGTTTTCGGTTCTCAAAGAAGATCAATTACAACGGGCGAAACGTATAACTGTGAACAGGAGGGGTGAAAATGATAGCCGCAAATCCCAAAAGCAAAGGGGAAGTCATGAGTGAACGCATGATAGTTTCATTTGACTACGCGATAAAATATTTGCTGCGTGACAAAGCCGATTTTGAAATATTGAACGGTTTTTTGAGCGAGCTCCTTAACAGGGATGTTGAGGTGTTCGCTATTCTTGAGAGCGAAAGCAACAAAGGTAAATCTACCGGTAAAACCAACCG
>WRCH01000064.1 GCA_009784115.1 Chitinispirillia bacterium | reverse complement strand
GTGCTTTGGATACATTACGTTTAAGGAACGGAGTGACAAAACGCAAAATTATACAATTATAAACAACGCACTGTTTTTTGTGCGTTGGATACATTACGTTTAAGGAACGGAGTGACAAAACTTCTCATGGCGGGCAACACGGAACGCGATGTTGCAAGTATCGCAGGTTGGAAAGATACTACAATGATTAAAGTTTACTACCTCAGTGATGGTCGCAGATCAGCTCGCAGTATCAAGTTTTAATCCAAAGCTCCAGTATACAGGCAAGAGGTCTATTTGCTTATGCAATGTAAAGCAAAACGTAACTATAAGTGTCACTATAACCTATGCAGTACATAAAAGCAGCGTTAAAACATTAAAGACCGCTGTCTCGCCGGCTCCTCGGCAGGGCGCCTTTGAGGGCTTGCCGGACCAAAAAGATCAATCATGCCGCTGCCGTCGCGCGGGGCAACGCGCGAGCCGCTGTGTACTGCGCAGGTGTCTATCGAAGTCTCTCTTGTAAAAAATTCCATTCTATTATTAGGACAGCTGTTTCTTGATATAAGATGCGACTCCGAACAGATAAACTCCGTCTTAATATCCTCAGGACGGCTGAAGTCCTCTATCGGCAAATCTCTATGAAGCGCTCTCATCGCGTCAACCCATACAGGAATCGACCCCACAGACCCTGTAACTCCCCTGCCCATCGACCGGCGCTCGTCAACCCCCGCCCATACACCGGTAACAATTTGGGGCGTGTAGCCGATAAACCACGTGTCGGCATAGTCGTTCGTAGTACCGGTTTTTCCTGCCGCCGGACGCCTAAAACCAAGCCCTGGGATAGAAGCCGCCGTACCGCAGCATACTACGGTGCCAAGCATGGAGTTCATCAAAAACGCGGTCTGAGGCGTAATTACACCCTCTCTTACTGTTGGAGTATTCTCTTCGAGCACCCTGCCGTTTCTGTCGGTGATCCTCTGTACAAAATAGGCTTCCGCATGCGCGCCGTTATTAGCGTAAATCCCGTAAGAGGAGACAATCTCCATGACCGTTACCTCCATAGAACCCATAGCAAGCGAAGGCACAGGATTCATCGGTCTTCTTATACCCATTTTTCTCGCGTGATCAACTACCGTCTGCCCGCCGATTCTGTTAAATACCTGTATGGCAACCAAGTTATTTGACCGCGCAAGCGCGTTGCGGATAGTCATCGGCCCGCTGAAAGTCCGGTCGAAGTTCTCCGGCCGCCACTCACCGTCGGGAGTAATAAGCGTTATGGGCTGATCAAGAACTACACTTGCGGGATGAAATCCATTTTCGAGCGCGGCGCTATACACATATGTTTTAAAAGCCGACCCCGGCTGACGTCTCGCCTGAGTGGCGCGGTTAAACCTGCTCTCCTCAAAATTTCTTCCGCCGACAAGAGTGAGAACAGCGCCCGTTGAAACATCAATAGAAACTACCGCAAGCTGCGCGGTGCGAAGTCTTACAGAATCAGGAAACTGCGAAAATTCCGCCGAGTGCGCTTTATAGATAGAATCAAAATTAGCCATAAACCGCTCGCGCGGAATTTTAAGCTGACGATCGACATTCGAGCTGTCAAGAAACAACCGGTTGAGGCGGTTCTGAAGTACGCGCGCCTGACGCGACACACTCTTTTCCGTAGAGTCCTGAGCAACAGGGTCTAAAGTCGTCTTAATTACAAGTCCGCCGTTATAAAGGAGCTCATCACCGTATTTTTCCGCAACATACCTGCGCACCATCTCCATAAAATAAGGGGCCATAGGCGGACTGTATACTTTGGGATTGGCGGCAACAGGCTCATTGATAGTTTCGGCCGCGGCTGCGTCGCTAATAAACTTCGCGTGCGCCATTGACCGCAGTATGATGTTGCGCCGTGTGGTAATGCGGCCTATGTTAGCTTCGCGGTCGGGTCTGTGGTGTTCGGGCAGCTGAATGATCCCAGCGATAACGGCGCACTCGCCAAGCGTAAGCTCCGAGACATGCTTGCTGAAATAATGCTCCGCCGCCGCCTGAACCCCATACACCCCGGCGCCAAGATAAGCCTGATTCAGGTAGAGCTCCATTATCTCTTTTTTGGTATATGTGCGCTCAAGTTTAACCGCCGTAAGCATTTCGCGTATTTTGCGGATGTAGGATTTATCCGCGGTAAGATAGACATTGCGCGCAAGCTGCTGAGTAAGGGTCGAAGCGCCCTGAGAACGCTTGCCGCTTGCGAAGTTTGCAACCGCGGCGCCAAAAACACGGTATACATCAATCCCCCAGTGCTTGTAAAAACCGCGGTCTTCTATGGCGATAACCGCGTTTTGCAGATCATCGGGAATCTTGTCAATCGAAACCCAAAACCGCTTCTCAACACTGAACTCATGGATAATCTTGCCGTTTTTATCAAGTACCTTGGAGGCGAGAGACTGCTCTACATTTTGCAGCTGATTATGCGAGGGAAGCGTTTCATACATCCTATAAAGAAAGCAGCCAACGGCGGAACAGACAAAACAGAGCGCAAAAAATGCTATAAGAACCAGTACAAACAGCGGCGTGCCTTTAGTGCCAACCGGTTCATTTTCGCCGCTTTTATCTTCAGAAATATATTTATCGTCTTCCAAATCCATCACTATAAAAATAGGCTAATTCACGGTGAAAGTCAACTTTTTCAATTTTGAAAGAGATCGGCTGCGCTATTTAAAAGCAGACCCTTGGGAAGCTGCTCGCCGAAAACCGCAGACTTCTCCTCTTCGCCAAGGCTGCCGCCATGCTCAACGAGATCGGCGTAGTGGATTGGGGCGCTGTGCCGTCTTAAAAAACCGCACACATCTTTTCTAAGATTTTCACCGATATCTCTGTAGCGGTCTTTCGTGAGACGGCTCATCTGCATTAAACTTAAAAAAAGTGTTTGGGATGGAGTTACCTTTGTGGTAAGGATATTTATCCACTCCTCAACAGTTTCAACCTCTATAATTTCACTAAGACTCCCGTACATAGGCACTCTGGAACCAAAGCGGCCAAGCGCCCATATCGCCGCGTCAGTGAGAGGATTTGACTGTTTGACAAGTACGAGGGCGGTTTCGCCCAGATCTTTTTTGAATGACGCGGGCAGATGTTCAAGCGAGGCTGTCAGCCGCCAAATCTCCGAAAGCTCATGAACGCCGCATCGCTCAGCACTGCTCTTTATCTGCTTCTTACGATTTTTGTCCTTTTCATCCTTGTTGTCCTTTACCGCCCCTTTTAACAAACTAACAAGCGGCTGCGCAAGAGTTCGCTGCTGCCCGGACGTTAACCCGCCAGCAATCCGCCGCCACAAAATCCACCATTCAGATCTACACGCCTGATTACGCCCATGCACAACTCCGAGTCTGTAAATCTGCCAAGTCTGCTTAACACGCCAGTCATCAACCGCAACGCCAAAGCCCGGCCTTAAAGTAAATCCCAAAAGATTAAGCCAGCGGATCTCGTAAACGGGGTCAATCTTACGCGCCGATTCACATTCAAGCACCGTCTCCCAAAGCGATCTCAAAAATGACGGCGGCCAAAGCAAGCGCTCAATGCCGCTTTTTTCCTCAATACATTTTACGAGACTGTGCGGATCTTTTTTGACCATGAATGACGATACGCCTGTTTCATCTCTCTTTTTTGATTGATCTGCGCAAAATGTATTAATTATAAGCTCTTTACAAGCGGCAACAGTATCGGCGTCAAGGAATCCACCCTGCTCGCCGCCCCCGCCGTGCGCCTCTACATCGGTACGTGTCGCGCTGCGCACGTCAAACTGGAGCTTCCAGCTGCGGTTCCCCTCCCGCTCGCCGCACCACATATCCAAAACGCCTATTTCGTTAAGAGCCGCGTGAAGCGTGACATTAACACTACCCGCCTCCATCCCTTTACCTGACCGCAATACGGTGCGTATGGGAGGCAGGCCGCGCATTTCAAGGGGATCGATATCAACAATGTCACCCGGTTTGTCAACTGTCCTTACGCTTGATATATACAGAGGAAATTCCACAGGTTGACGAATAAGAAGCTCAAATGTACGGTCGGCGATAATCACACTCTCTCCCTCCTGAAGTCCGGCGGGAACAAGACAGAGCGCTTTTTTCACCTGATCACCACCCGATGAAGCCATTTCTACCTCAATATAATAAGACCGCGCAAGCCCCGCGGACACTCTCACCCCCGCCCCTCTGCGTACAACGCCAAAGTAGGCGGCTCCGCGGCTCACCGCAAGTTCAGGCCGTTCATTTTCAAGGATAATAGGACTCCAATCATCATCCCCAATATTTTCATTTTCGTCCTTGCCGTCCTTTTTGTTCTTTGTATTTCTAAACCAACTCTCCAAAACCTCAACAATTCTCTTCTTAACAATGTGCGACGACAACACCCCGCCGTTAAAAAGCACAATATCGGGCCTCCACGGGTTAAAACCCGTGGCCACAGATCTGGCACCCCGCTGGGGTGCGGAAAGCACACTTATACCTGCATCAACGCCATTATCATTTGATGATCCACTTGAAGCGTGTGCTGTGAGAAACGCAGCTAAATATTTGGTAACAGCCGCATCCGGCGCGTAAGGCAGCCCAAACTCCTGAAATCCCGACTGGCGCGCCGACGGTTTTTCATTGATCAATGTAAACGGAAAAAATCCGTCAAGCAGCATTTTTTGAGCTTCATCTAATGTGATTTCATCATTAACAGAACCTCCAATCAGTGATGAACCGCTCCCCGGAGCGCTCACTGTAGCTTTTAGGGGCGGATTTTCACTTAGAAGCGCCTCTTTTGCGAATTGACATGAGCGCACAAGCGCTGTAAACTGGCGGGGCGTAAGACGTTTACCGTTAGTAATTCTGTTTTCCGCCTTGTAAGCAAGGGCGAGATCAAGATTATCACCGCCAAGTATGAGATGATCCCCCACCGCGATTCTATGAAAGCTTATCCCCGTATTATCACCGGATGATCTAACCTCAATAAGCGTAAAATCGGTTGTACCTCCGCCGATATCGCAGATAAGTATGCGCTGCCCGGGCTTGAGTTTTGACTGCCAGTCAATAGCGTTACAATATATCCACGAGTAAAACGCGCTGAGCGGTTCTTCAAGAAGAACGATATTTGTAAGCCCTGCGGCTTTAGCGGCGCTGACAGTGAGTTCCCGCGCGACTTCGTCAAACGACGCGGGAACGGTCAGCACTACGTCCTGTTCTTCAAGCGGGTATTGAGGATGGACATGATTCCACGCTTGACGGATATGGCCTAAAAATCGGGAACTCGCTTCAACTGGAGAGATCTTTTCGACATCCGCCGCGCCGTGCCACGGTAAAATAGGGGCGCTTCTGTCAACCCCTGAGTGGCTGAGCCACGATTTTGCGGAAACGACAAGACGCCCCGGCACTTTACTTCCGTGACTGCGCGCGAATACTCCGTTTATATTGAGGACGTTTGCGTTTGCGCTATCGTCATCCCACGGTAAATTAAGCGACCCCGCGTTAAACTCCTGCGGAGCGGCTTCATAATGGAAAGATGGAAGCAGATCTCTCGCGTCAAACTCACCGGGAGAGATAATTTGCAATATGGGGAAATCCTCAATTGTAAACGCGGCGTCTTTCCGTCCGTTGCTGCTGATCATGGTATCAACAAATGATACTGACGAATTTGTTGTGCCGAGGTCAATGCCTGCGATATATCTGCTTGGGGTATGTTCCTGCTGATCTATGCTCATTTATATTCCTTGAACGGTTCAGCTTTAGGCGATGGAATTACGCAAAATGCTCTGTACATTAGCGCAATCGGTTAAACGCATCTTTCCATCCGGCGCAATCACTTCACGCTTGCGCATTGCGGCTCTCATACTCCCGTGCCTACGCTTAAACCTCATCTCGCGACTTCGGCTCCAAGGCTCGGTACCGGCGGCTCGCTAAGCTTTGCCGGAGGTGGAGTTACACCACCCTATATATACACGCGCCGAACTGGCGCTATCATTCCCTCACACTAAACTCAAGTTTCCACGAATCATCCGATATCGTACTCTTGCACCAGAGTTCAAAAACTCCAAGCTCAGTGATGCGGGATTGAAAACGCACCGGCACGTACCCTTCTGTAAACTTTTCATCACCGGGCAGATGCGCCTCTAAAGAGTCGGTCTCTTCGATCTGCGTATCGTTAAATCGCTCTACAACTGTTCCGGCGGCATCATGATGACGCATTGACGAACTGAAAAAACGAAATTTTGCGGGCTCCCCGACTACAAGCCCGATCTCTTGAGACGGGACGTCTATTTGACTCCCCTCCTCCATTCCAAAAGGCACAACGCAAAGCGCACAGAGCGGACGCTCCATGCCGGGAACCGCGGGGCCGCTTGTCTCTATTCCAACATAGTAAGAGCGCGCGGCGCCGCCCCGTATGCGCAGCCCCTTGCCTTGCTTAACAAATGCGTAAAACGCCGCGCCTCTTGCCGCCGCGTAGTCAAGATCGGGATTTTGTTCTAATGACTCTACCGGATTGCCCGACCACGATTTTATCGCCTCAAGTGTGCGTTTTTTGAAAATATCCGCTTTAAAGACGCCGCCGTTAAATAAAATGCAGGATGGGTGGACACTCACCCCGTTTTCTCCCTGAACCCTTAAAAAGTTGGCAAGATGGCGTGTAACCGCGGCGTCCGACTCAAATGGAAGTCCAAGCTCCCTGAAACCCGAGGCGCCGCGCTTGACAGGTACGGCGTCAGATTTACAAAGAGGGAAAAATCCCTCCATCAATATGTCTTGAACCTGCTTTGCGGATAATTCGGCAGATACGGTTCCGCCAATGAGTTTTGAGCCCCGGCCCAATATTGTGACAGGATAGACGTCCGGCCCGTCTATACTCAATAAGTTCTCTTTAGCGTTACGGCAGGAGTGCCACAGAGAGACAGACTGCCAAGCGTCAAGATTTACCCCCTTGTCTGCAAACATATTACGGGCAACGTGAGCGATAGTGAGATCCATGTTGTCGCCGCCTACAAGGATATGATTGCCTACGGCGATCCTCTTAAGTGTCAAATCGCCGTTCTCCTCTTCCACACCTATAAGCGTGAAATCTGTTGTACCCCCGCCTACGTCAAAAACTAATAGATTATCGCCGACTTTTAACTTTTTACGCCAGCCGTCGCCAACATCGCCAAGCCATGCGTATACAGCGGCCTGCGGTTCTTCAAGCAAAACTAAATTTTGAGGAAGACCCGCAAGACGAGCCGCTTCCATAGTAAGCTCACGGGCGCTTGCGTCAAAAGAGGCTGGAACCGTTAGCACTACTTGTTGTTGATTGAGCGGAGCGTCAGGGAATGTATTATTCCAAGAATCAACCAAGTGCTGTAAATATCGTTTTGACGCTTCTACCGGCGATATTTTTTTGACGTCTTCAGGAGCGTTCCAAGGCAAAATCGCCTCTCTTCTGTCAACCCGAGAGTGAGCGAGCCACGACTTTGCCGCGGCAACGGTACGCGCGGGTACATCCGCCGACTGTTTTCTCGCAAGCTCGCCTACGGCGTAATCTCTCTTGTTACCCTTATCCCAAGGCAGATCAAAAACGCCCTGAGCGCTCTCGGGTTCCGCGGCAATATAACAGAATGACGGAAGTGAAAGCCTGTTCTCAATTGTGGAGGCGGCCGCAAGCTGCGGTATCTCCAAGAGTTTTATTTCGGCGTTTTCATCATCAAGAGATTTATACGCGAGGACATTGTTTGTTGTCCCGAGATCTATTCCTATTGCGTATCGTTTTTTAAAATTTTCCATCACAATTCAACCTCCGCGGGAGCCACAACCATTGCTGAAGACGATGACCCCTGCCACTGCGGTAGTTCGCATTTGCTTGCTTTCCATCCGCAATGTCTTAATATCCCGTTGTATGGCGGATTGCCGGTGACGTTACCTGTTAAGCGTGTTTCATCAGGATCAAATCCTGAGACGATTTGCATCTGTGATCCCTCTTCTTTTTCGACAAGGGGGACAATCTCAAATGATCGTTCAAGTACAGCTGCGCAGTCTCTGTGAACATCACGCACCGCAGCTCCTATCTGTGCATCACTATAGTCACTTATTGACTCTTTTAAAAAATCAATGAGCCGTCCCTCCCGCTGAAGAAGCGCAAGAAGCGCAATTGCGTCGGAACGGTTTGCCTGTAATTGCCGCGGCAGCACTACCGCCCCGCTCTCATCTTCATCAACTTTTTGTTCTATTGATGAAAGCTGGTTTTCATCATATTCAAAAAACGGAGCGATCCTCTCTCTAAAATCTTTTTTAAAAAAAATCCAAAAAAACGTCCTCACCGCAAGCTCAACCCTGTTCATCAAATAACTCCCCCCGCACTTGTTTTCTCATGCGTCATTAATAATAATTGAAAAAGATCTCAATTACAGATCATCATAGTTTTATAAGTTTGAAACAGCCGGACATAAAATAGTAAATATTTAAGCGGAAAAACAGAGACAAAATGAAAATATGGCGCAAATAGTATACCAAGATGTATCTTTTGACTCAAAATTGTCTAATATGCCGCCATTGACATGAAGTAACTCTATGAATGAAGAAGTTTGATCAACCGATCCCTCACTCACCCGCAATCTTCACAAAAAACTTACGATTGCGAGGCGGATCGAACTCGCAGAAATATATTCCCTGCCAAGTTCCAAGCAGCAGTTTTCCATGTTGAATTATCACCGTTACGCTTGATAGACTTTACTGGCTGATACGTCTCTCCGGCACACTCTTCATCAACTCGGAATCTTCCCCATTGGCAGATGACGGCTCTTCCAACAAAGTGGAAAAATCAAGCTCATCCCCGCCAAAAAGCGTCCTGTATATTTCCGCTGCGGTTAACGCTACTGCGCTGTCACTGTCTTCACGCAATGCTTTTATCGCGTCGCGGCTGCGAGTCTCTTTCAATTTGCCAAGCGCGATCATTACCTCTATCTTAAGCGTCGGCTCTTCAAATCTTTGCAGCATTGAGATAAGAATCGGCGAAGCGCTCCTGTCCTCCATCTCTCCAATAAGCATAACCGCAAGCGAACGTATACGCAAAGGCGTCTCATCATCGGTGATTATGAGCCTTAGATGCGGGGAATACGCTTGGCGCTGAGCTCTTATCCGCGCTATGGTCTCCCTTACAAGCTCAGGATCAAAAGGAATTTGATCGTAAAGATTACGAAGTTTTGTCAACTCGTCAAGCACCTGCATTCTGCGCTCAAAATACTCCGGCGGCGGTTCCGCAAGTGCGTTTATACGCTCCCTGTTCCACCTGCTCTCCTCTTTTAAAGCATTGATCTCACGCCTGAAATTGGTAAGCGTATCGCGCTGCCTGTCGATGCGGTCTTCTATACCAAAAAGACCATCCATGCTGTTATGACCCCAGCCGATGTTAAACTTGGCGCTTGCGCGTACTCCGGGCTGTATAACTTTGCGCTCCTTTTCGTTAATCATGCCGGGCAAGTCCACCACGCCCGCGCTTACTTCCATTCTGTCGCGGATGACTCTTGTTGTGGCAAAAAGCGAGAGCAATATCTCGTTAGAGCGCCTCTGCGCTTCAACCGTCATATATGCCCCGTCGCCAAAATATTTTTCCAAACCGACAAAGGGGTTAAACCTGTCACGCGCCGTTGGGTAATCAATTGCGGTAAGAACACCGGCCTGCATTCTTAATCGCATAAATTCGGCGCTCTTCGCAAACGCGATATAAAGCTCATTTTTAGGGTAATCAACCCCATTCTCTTTCCTGGGATACCCCTCTATGGCGCCAAAATAAAGCCGTTCGCGGTTTACGTAGAGATTTTGGGCGCCTATTGTGATGGTAGGATGATAAAGAGCCGGCCCTTCTTTAAGAAAACACGCCTTCAGCCCCAACGCAAATCCATCCGCATAACCTACATCAACATTCACCCACTCGCTAAGTCCGATATGAAGTTTCTGAATAGAAACAGGCGAAGAGAAAGAGAAGGTATCCGTCACCCAAAACAGATCCGCTTCAACTACAGCTCTATTCGCCGGAATCATATCTGCGCTTGGTACAAACTGAAGCGTTCCCCAGCGGGTCTTTGCGGGCACCGTGAAAAGAAGCCCCGCCGCCAAAACCGCAACGCAAACACGCATCAAAAAATTACATCTCCCAGTCAATGACATCCGAAAACCCTTTAAACTGTGAAAGTTGCTATGCACGAGTTTGTCATACCCGCCGATTTATATAATTGTATCATATTTACCATTGATTTAACAATCAAATATTATCGTGTACGATAAATCAAGCGTCCCGACATTCACAATGATAAATGTTAAACGTTAAAGTTGTCTTCTTCCTGTTGATCCAAAGCTTCTGAATTTACTTCCGCGGCCTCTTCCGGCGCACCGTTTTCATCAGAGACTTCGAACAGACTCTCTTCGTGCGCGGCTAAAGACTCCCTTACCTGATGCTCAGAAGCCGCAGGCTGTGCATTATCAGACAGCGCGGGAAGCCGATTGCGAATCTCAATAAGCAGTTTTATTATTATATCATTTTGTCCTATTATTAAATCATTCTGTTTCACTACCCTGTCAAGAGGATTGAAGTGGCGGCCTCTGTTATTAGCGGTAAGAGCGCTGCCGTTATCGGGACGCCGGCGCATACCGGTGCCTTGCTGCTGACTGTTATAGCCATTGCCATAGGTGGAAGAGGGACTTTGATTTTGCTGATAAGAGCGGCTGCTATTACTTGGGATAGACCGGCGGGTAAGCGGGCCTTGGCTGCTCCGATTGGAATCATCATGATACATTCGGGGGAACTCCTTTTGTTGGTTTTATAGAACTTAATTTTTTAGAAACCCCGGGTTAAAACCCGAGGCTATAGAAACACGCCGAAGACGGCGTGAACGTCCCGTAAGGACGCGGATATAAGGAAAAAACAACTTATTGTAAACTGCGAAACCATTTGTAAAACTGCGAATTGTCTTCATCGGAAATTTCAATATGTACAGCTTCTGTTTTATTGCGAAACCACGTCATTTGACGTTTAGCGTAACGGCGCGAATTCTGTTTTATAAGATCAGCGGTCTCTTTTAAGCTGCTCTCCCCTCTCTCAAGATGAAAAAGTTCACGATAGCCCACACACACCATCCCCGGACTCGTTTCGCCGTATCCTCTCTTTCGTAAACTTCGGAACTCTTCCAAAAGCCCCTGTTCAATCATCATGTCAACACGCCGATTAATTCTTTCGTAGAGAATCTCCCGCGGGCGGTTAATAACAACCGGCCGAAAATCAATATCCTGCGACGGGCTCTTTTTTTTCTGTAACGATGAAATAGAGTGTCCGCTTCTGTGAAATATATCAAGCGCCCGCAAAAGCCGCTGTAAATCATTGGGGTGAATTTTAGAAGCTGCCTGCGGATCAACAACTTTTAGCTTCTCGTGAAGCGCCGGTGCGCCGCTCTCCCCTGCCATGCTTTGAAGTGAAGCCCGATATTCCAAATCAGCCTCGCTTAAAGCATCTGCACCGCCCGACAATATATAAAAATATAAACCTGTACCGCCGCAAATCAAAACTTTTTTTTGAGAACGCGCAGATTCTCTGATAATTTTTAAAGCGTCCTGCGCAAAAGCGAACGCGCTGTATGTTTGAGACGGTTCAAGTATGTCAATTAGATGATGCTTAACCCCGCCTCTTTCCCCTAAAGAGGGCTTGGCTGTACCCACATCCATAAAGCGGTAAATTTGGCGCGAATCACAAGAGATGATCTCATAGCCGAACTTTTGCGCAAAATCAAGTACAAGCTCTGTTTTTCCAACTGCCGTAGGCCCAAGGATTACCGGGACAACAAATTTCATCTAATATACAACCCTGTCCACAGACGTCATGAGTCTTTCGATCTCTGAATAGTCGGCTGCTCTTGTTGGAGCTGTTCCGAAGTTTGCGCTTACGTACTTCATTACCAAATACTTGGCAATGAGATCTGCCGAAAGCTCCGACGGGTCATAGTCGTACTGAGACAGCGGGAATCTTTTTCTGTACTGTGTCAAAGTGCCAAGGTCTCTATAGTCAATTGACGTTCTTTTGCCTTTGCGCGCGGTAAAACCTTTTGATGTGGAATCAATAGTAATTGCGACACGGTGAAAACTGCCTACTCCCCCCGCACCGGTATCCCGCCTGATAAGCCCGGGGAGTATATAAGTCTTATCTCTGGGCGAAACTTTTATCACCCACTCCTTAGGGGAGATACTTGCTATAGTATGCCCTCTCTCCCGTAAATTATCGGCGATTATCGGTGCTTTAATTCTTTTAAATCCCCACGTCTCCTTATAAAAATTATTAAACGGCTCCGGGCTCATCAATTGAAGCACGCGCACCTTTTCATGAATAAGAATCTCAAGGCCGATAAATTTCATACTCGACTGCCTCTCCATCTGCTCGCGCATAACGGCAATCAGATCACTTGTCAAGATGATATGCTGTACCGTAGAGAAACTTTTGAAATCGGCGCTGTCGCAGATAAGTATAAAACTCCAAGGGAAACTGCCAAGAGCTGGAAACTCTGATTTAACTATACTGTCAATAAGACTGACATAATACGCGAGCGTCTCCTTATCTTCATCGGGAAAATCCCGCACAACGCTCTCAAACATCTCGCGGCAGTTTACACTCGATTTCTCTGTTGTAAAACCGCTGTGGAATCTGTCGCCTACAGCGAGCTCCCACGCTGGAACTCTAACGCAGCCCGAGTGCGGCAAATTCGGCATCACAAGATTAAGCGCTTCTTCTCTGTCTAAAAATATAATATTATTATTTTCAATATCTGATTCAGGCTGATCAGAAGCGATTGCTGTAAATGAAAGTAAGAATATAATGAGAATATATTTACCAAGATGTTTCAATTTACTCTCCTAAAATTCTAAGTTCTAAGCTCTAAATTCTATAATTTATAGATCACACGATTGAATATTAAAATAAATACTGGGCCTGCGGATGGTGTATAAAAATCGCAACTGTCGAGTGTTCAGGCTCCATTTGAAATCCTTCTGTAAGCGTGACAGAGAGTCTTTCTTCTATTGACATAAGCTCAAGCAGACGCTTTTGCTCCTCTAAACCAGGCAGACCGGGATAGCCAAAACTGTAGCGCCGCCCACCGTCTCGCGGCAGTCCCAAAGAACGGCGGATCTCCGTGGAGAGCTTATCCGAAATTGTCTCTACTAAAAAATTAGCTATTCCATTAAGATAAAATCCATCGCTGTAGCGATTCTCACTTTGAAAGAATTCACGGCTGCGCTGACTAATCATACCGCCAATAGTCACTGCCTGAACCGATATGATATCACCTTCGGGACGGATGTAATCCGCTAATGATAAACCTTTTTTTTCAGTTTTGGGGAAAGTAAACGACGCAAGTTCTGTGTGATAGTCTGAAGGGTCAAGTATCATTACGTTTTCTTTTTCCGCGATGACAGGAAAGAATCCATAGAAACCGCGTGCGTCAACGAGTTCATCCTTTATTATTAGTGATGACAGTCTCTCAAACGCGGGTGTAAACTCCTCTTTTTGAGCTTTTGTATACGCGCTCTCCTCAAGTTTCCCGCCTTGCCACCACGCTTTAAACAGCCGCTCTTTGTCCAAGTTTTCAAGAAGCTCTTTTGCGTCCCACGCGAGAACTTCTCCGGTACCGTAAAACGGCGGCTCTATAAAATAATCGTATTCCATTTTTTGCTTTGCTCATGTCTGATATTTTGATGATGCAACCTTTGAGATTGCATGTATAAAATATATTATGCACAAAAAGAAGACGTTATACGGGAGCCGCAGTTGGGGCGTTTGCATGACTGTTATTATCGCCTGCTATTAACATAATTGCAGGGAAATCAGATTTTGCCATCTCTTTTGCCTGCCATAAGAACGCATCCTTATCTGCTTTACTCGGAACACATTTGCAACCATCAGGATGAGAATGCCATTCACCCACATAGGTAAGATAATCTGATGTAATTTTTCTGATTTCGTCCACTTTTTTAGAGAGAGATTTATGACCTCTTGTATAAAAAAATGGCCGTTCTTCACTATCCGCAGGTGAAAATATGCAGTCAACAATGTAAATCATTTTCCGTGACATGTCATACGAACCAATCAACACGCCGCCTGTTTCATTTGGTAATTTATTTTTGCGCTCCGCATGGACTTTTTTCATAAAAAACGAATCTACACAGAGTGTCCATTCATTCTGTTTAATCAATTCCATAGTAGATACGTCCGATTCGTAAAAGTTCAACCTGTAATCATCAAGGGAGCTATTCCATATTTGAATTAAAGCATTTTCACTCATCATTGCTTTTTCAAGAGCATTTGAGGCGATTGCGGAAAGTAATGCAATAGAGTCTTGCGGTAATCTTGAACTTATATCGGAACAAGTACTTGCATATCTGTAGCGAGCATTTGGAGAAGAGAGATGATTGTGAAGCTCTGATTTCTGTATCAAAAATCTATAATACTGCATTTCAAGTTGATCTAATGGTATCTTTCTGCTTGCATCTTCTGCAATAAAAAACGCTCTTTGCTCAATAGCTTCGATGTTATCATCAAATTTGCGCTTTTTTGGCAGATTTACTATAAGGATAATTTTTGCGGTTAAATGATTTGCCTCTTTTAACTCATCCAATTTGGAATCAATGAATTCTAACAAGTTAATATTTGCTGTCTCAAGTAAGCGATGCAGCTCAAAGAGATTCCTTGGAGTACTTCGGGCAATTCCATGAATTTGCGGTTCAGTGTCAATCTGAAGCGCAATAATGCCAGCTTTTTTGTTATCTCGGTTATCAGATAATCTTTCTGTTACCAACATTAGCTGATTATTAACATATTTAGCCCAATAAGATTATTTCTTGCCGTCAGAAAAATATTACAGGTAAGTTGGATATTAGTTTTATTCTGACAATAAAAATACATCTTTTAACATTATGTTTTAACGGTTTGGATATAATGTGTTATTTGAAAAAAGGTACATTCGTATGAGGCTGTTGTCAGGTGAACGGTTCGAACATTATTAATTTTTACCGTTCAAACCGCGCAATTTTGTATATTGAGTAATATGATAAAAAAAGTTCCTTATGGGCAGAGTAACTTTGCCGACATGATAGAACGCGGTTTTGCTTATGCGGATAAGACCCGCTATATTGAGTTATTGGAAAATGAGAACAATGGCTACCAGTTTTTCATCCGTCCCCGCAGATTCGGCAAAAGCCTTTTCCTTTCTATTTTAGAAAACTATTATGACATAAACAGAAAAGAGAAGTTTGAGTCTCTTTTCGGCGAATTTTATATAGGCAAAAATCCGACTCCGGAGCAGGGTACGTATTTTGTCATACAATTTGATTTCTCCGGATTAAATACGGACACTCACGAAGATTTCAAAAAGTCGTTTTTAGAGAGAATACAAGATTGCGTAATTACGTTTTTAAAAAACTACACAAATATTGTTCCCGACGCTCAAAAAGAGATTCAAAACATTACAGAAAAGTCTTTGGGGCTGGGCGCTTTAAATGCAGCTTACAGGGTAGCCGCCGATGCGGGTATTCCCATATTCGCAATCATAGATGAGTATGACCATTTCGCCAATAACCTTATAGCAATGGGTAAAACTTACAGGGATGAGGTTAAAGCCGGCGGGATAGTTCGTTCTTTTTATGAAAATTTAAAGATTGGGACAAAATCCGTTGTGAGGCGAATATTCATTACCGGCATTAGCCCCATGATGATAAACGACCTGACAAGCGGATTCAATATGTCTACCGATTACAGCTTAGACGCTAAATATAATGAAATGTTCGGCCTTACAAAAGAGGAGGTCGAATCGCTTATGCAGAAAATGGGCGTTGATAAAAAATTAGTGAAAATAGACATGGAAGCCTATTATAATGGCTACATGTTTAACGAACGGGGGAAAGATAAGGTATATAATCCTCAAATGATTTTGTATCTTTTTAATCAAATATTGCGAACAGGAGTTCAGCCGGAGCAATTAGTAGATACCAATTTGCAAACCGATTACGCAAGACTGCG
>WRCH01000063.1 GCA_009784115.1 Chitinispirillia bacterium | reverse complement strand
AACCCACGACGGCAAAGACGGCGCGAACATAAATTCCGCCGAAGAGTTCTTCGAAAACGGCGGAGCCCCAATTTACACAAAATTGAGAAACATGGCATTTGTAAACGTAGAAAACAACGTAACCCGCACCTACAACGGCACACAAATCACCCCCGTTGTAACGTGGGGTACAGGCCCATCCGCCGAACCATTGGTAAACGGCCGTGATTACACGATAACATTTGTAGACGCACCCGCCCGTCCCTATGCCGCCCCCGGCACCGACGCAGGAGCTGGAACATTCACCATAACCGGCATCGGCAATTATACCGGCACAACAACCGCGCGCAATTTCACCATCACCAAAAAACCGATAACCGTAACGGTTACCCCCGGTCAAACAAAAATTTTTGGCGAGGATGATCCTGCCGCGTTTATTTATACGTATATTCCCGCGCTGCTTGGTGATGACAGATTTACAGGATTATTGAACAGAACACCGGGCGAAGACGCCGGTTCATACCGTATCAATCAGAATACACTTACAGTCAACAACAACTACGAGATAATATTTATTTCGGCTGATTTTGTTATAACAAGGGCGCCGCAGTTAGAAAAACCCGATACAGCAAGAACATTTACGGATACTGCGAAGATTGCATCAGGCGTTCCGGGGATATCGGTTGTAGTTAATGAGAGCGGCACTGTTTCTTACACGGTTGATGCGGGTAACAGATTGGAATATTGCATAGCGAATTGCGAAGACGATAATAATTGGGTTGCGGATTTGGATTTGAGTTCACTGCGTCCGAACATGGAGTATGGTATTTTTGTTCGTATACAGGGAACGGAAAATTACGAGCCGTCGGAACCGGAAGTTATACGGTTCAGGACGATGACGGAGGGTGTATCAATAAAGGAGAGCGATCGTAACGTTCCAACTGTTTCAACGGACGGATTTGGTGCGGACGACAGCGGCAAGGCGTCGGACAGCCGTTACGGTCTTGTCATAAACCAAAGAATCGTCACCCAAAAAGCTGAATTTTCAGTGACTGCCCCCGGTAAAGCAAGCGCGGCTATTATCGTATATGACAATCTCGGCAAAATAGTGTTCAAGTCAAAGAACGTAAGAAGCGGTCAACCGGTATCATGGAATCTCATCAACAGGCAGGGACGCGCAGCAGGCAGCGGTTCTTATTTGGTAATCGCGGTTGTGAGGGACGCAAACGGTAAGACGTACAGGTATTCGGAGCAGGTTTATGTCAGAAGGTAATACAGGAACAAAGATAGTCCCGCTATACGCCGGCCCGCAGGAAACCGAAACTACAGAAGACCGTTTCAGCAAAGTAATGAGCAAGCTGGGCAGCATCGGTACCGGCGGAACGTTCTTTTTTCTCGGCATGTTTATGGCGAGCGGCGCGGTTATACGTTTTACAGATTTTGAAATGGTAGCCCTCACCCTCGCCGCGTGGTTTACCCCGGGGGCAGCTTCCGCTTTCGGCGCTGTATCTACGGCTGCTACTGTTTACGGCTGGTCGCTCATTCTGCGCAAAAAAAGTAAACTTAACAAAAAGGATGAGGCTAAGGGCGAAGCGCAGAACCAGTTAGCTAATTTGATGGAGTTTATCGGCGGATTTTTATCGCAGGGCGGGGCAGTGGCCTCTACCGTGGCCGCGGGCGCGGCTATTACCGTCACGAGCGTAACGTACTTGCCGGAGGAGAATATTTTCGGGATAGAAAAACCGCCGGTTTCAATCCAAAGATTGAAACTGTCGCAGCTGTTTGAATCAACGGAGGCGGTCGCGGCGATACATGAGCAGGAGCGGCTTGAGGAGCTGGCTGCCGCGGATGAGACCGATTTACATGAAGAAGAGACCGCCCAAGAGGAGATTGAACTTGCTCATGAGGCCGATACTAACGAAGAGATTGAGACTGCAGAGGCGGCTCAAGAGGAGGAGGAACTCCTTGTTATCGATATGACGGGCGGGAGTGTCCGCATTATACATAATTTGCGGGTTTATACCGATCCTGCCGCCATTGAGACGCTGATTGAAAACATCACCGCCGGCAGGGCGGCGCCGGTGCCGGCGGTTATAGCTGTCAACGTGCCAAGACCCGCTCCAGATCCCGCTTCCCGTTCTGTGCCCCTTACTCCTCCCGGCGCGCTGTCCGTTGTTGACGAGAGTGCGGTTGAGCCTGCCGCGCCGGTAATATACATAGCGGAAAGCGAATTGGACGATACGTCCGCGACGGTTGTAGCTTATGTGCCGGCGGCAATTACAATGCCGCCCATAATCGCAGCCCCTGATATCGCCGCCGTTGAACCGCAGGCGGACGAGGCGCATAAACCGCCGCTCCCTCAAAATGCGGAGCAATCTAAACCGCGCGGCATGATTGTCTCCGTTCGGCCTGAATTTATTGTCGTAATGGGCGAGATGAGCACCGCCGGAGTTATCGCGGAGGCCGGCATGGTCAGCGACAACGGACTCTTTCTTACCGCGGATGTCGGCGGCGGCGGCAATTACTACGGCGGCGGGGTAAATGTGGGCTATGCGTTTGTTCCGTTCGGCGATGCGAAAAGTGTTGTTGGGCTCAGCGGCGGTTTTCACAATGCCACAGTGGTACATAATTTTAAAGCGGAAGATGGAACGCTGCTGCATCAGGAGCAAGGAAATAAAATAGGCGCCGCCGGAGTTTTTGTTAAACTTCTGCCGTTCAGAACAGGAAATCTTGACATTACAAACAGAGTGCTTCTGGGAAGAAGCAGCATGCCGCGTTTCCACGAGGGGAGCGGAGATTTTCATCGTGAAGAGGGCCTGAGCGCCGCGTACTCCATAGGCGTAGGCTACAGCATAATGAAAAGGGGAGAGTAAATTGAAATCTTCGCCTGTTATTTATGCAATTGTTTGCGCGCTCATGCTCTTCGCCCTTGGCTGCGATTTCATGGAATCAACAACCGTTATCGGCGATTTTAAAATCACTTTCGAACCGCAGGGCGGTGATATCGGTACAAAGGATACGATAGTTAAACGCGGCGATACCATAGATTTGCCGTTTACAAGCAGAGAGGGCTACTCGTTTGACGGCTGGAACAATCATCCCACAATAGAAGATTCGGCGAGACAGATCGGCGATATGTACATTGTGTCAAGAAACGGCATAACGCTGTACGCACACTGGACAGGCGATTTCACAGTTAAATTCGATCCGCGCCGCGGTGATATGAGAAGCGAAGACAGAAGCATAACGGTAGCGCGCAGAGGCGCCATAACTTTGCCGGAAGTAAACCGTCTGGGCTTTTGGTTTGAGGGATGGCATTCCCATCCTGTCGATAGAGATTTATACGGGGAGACCGGCGATGAATATGACGTAATGGAAGACGGCATAACGATGTACGCGCACTGGAAAAGCATTTTACACATGGATGAGGGCGACAGCGTAATAAACGGAATAGTTTGCGTGTTTGTAGAAGCGGGAACCTTTACAATGGGTAGTCCCAAAGATGAAAAGGGACGCGGATTTGACGAAGATCAGCGTACGGTAACGCTCACTGAGAATTTTTGGATAAGCAAATACCCGATAACAAACAGACAGCTTGGAAGAGACGTCCCGCAAAATGAGTTGGATCATCCGGCGGTAAATATAACGTGGGAATCGGCGAACTCTTTTGCGCAAAGTAAAGGCGGCCTGTTACCGACGGAAGCTCAGTGGGAGTTCGCGGCGCGGGGCGGCAAAGAGGCGGATAGGGAGTATACGGTTTACAGCGGAGGTAATATTTTGGCTGACGTGGGCTGGTATTTGGGCAATTCGGACGGCGGGACGCAAAAAGCAGGCGCCAAACTGCCCAACAAATTAGGCATATACGATATGACAGGAAACGTTAAAGAGCTGTGCCGTGACTGGTACGGTATCCCCACCGGCGAGCCGCTGCAAGACCCAAAAGGTCCGGAAAGCGGCATATGGCGCATCTACCGCAGCTGCAGTTTTGAGGACGAAGCGGCAGATTGCCGCGTCGCCGACAGACCCCTGATATTACCAAACGCCATGCGCCGCGACATGGGCTTCCGCGTGGTTTTTATCGATCACTAAAATCTCGCACAGGGTTGAAACCCTGTGCTACAATCTTCGCTCCCCTAAAGTGGCGCGGGAGATAGGAATTTGGATACATGAACGATATCGCACATTCCGCACCCCTTTAGGGGTGCAAGATTGTAGCCCCGGGTTTCAACCCGGGGAAACCCGGAACAAAATCAACCAAATTCCCCGCGCAAAATGGATTAAACAAAGCGTAAATAATTATATTTATACAATTATGTATTGACGTCCAAAAAGTCCCAAAGGAGAAAAACAGTGACAAAATCAGCAAAGATCGCAATAATCGCAATACTCCTGACATCCCAGGCATTCGCCGCCGGATCAGGTTCAGATTCAAAATCAAGATCAGGGTCAAGATCAGGTTCAGCTCCCAAAGTAATAAAGAGCACTGCGCAAGACGTCCGGTCTGTTGAAGTCACAGTTTACAACAGCAACTTGGGACTCATAAAGGAACAGCGCAAAATCAAAGTCAACTCCGGAACAGGGGAGCTGCATTATATAGATGTAGCCGCGCAGATAAAACCTGTTACCGTTCATATAAAGCCGCTGAATAACGCAAACGATTTCACAATCCTTGAGCAAAATTATGAGTATGATCTCATAAGCCAGCAAAAACTCCTTGACAAATACGTCGGTCAAAAAATAAAAATTGTTGACTGGAATGAGTATCAGGATCGTAAAACGGTAGTTGAGGCGCAGCTTTTAAGCTCAGGGTTCAATCAGGGGTTTGGGGGCGGGGGAGAGGTTTACAAAATCGGCAGCGAAATCTATCTCGGACATCCGGGGACAAAAGTTCTGCCGTCCATACCGGATAATCTTATAAGCCGCCCGACTCTCTCATGGCTCTACCGCAGCAGAACCGCGCGCGAGTATACGTTAGAGGTCTCTTATTTGACAGAGGGACTAAGCTGGAGCGCAGACTATATATTCGTTTTGTCCGACACAAAGCCGACAGCCGATATTTCAGGATGGGTAACTGTAACCAACCACAGCGGCGCGGCCTATAATAACGCCAAACTTAAGCTCATGGCTGGAAATGTAAATCAGGTGCAGCCGGAGATGGCGGCGGCGTACGGCACCCGCATGGCGGCAATGTCGATGGATATGGGCGGCGGCGGCGGATTCGCGCAGACAGATGTGTTTGAATATAAGATGTATGATCTTGAACGCTCCACAACAATTAAGGACAATCAGACAAAGCAGATCAATCTCCTTGAGAGCCGCGGACTCGCTATAGAGAGAGAGTATATCACCTCTGCCGCCGGACGCTCAGGACGTCATTTCGCTCAGCCAAGTGCCGACGGATTTACTAAACAGCCTGTGAGTGCGTATATCAGCTTTAAAAATACAAAAGAGAACCGCCTCGGCAATCCTCTGCCGGCGGGAACCGTCCGTTTTTACACGGCGGATGCTAAAGGCAGTCAGCAGTTTATAGGCGAGGATCGTATTGATCACACTCCAAAAGATGAAAATGTGCGTTTAAAGGTAGGCGATGCGTTTGACATAGTAGCAGAGCGCAAACAGCTGAATTTCGTACAGAGAACCTCAAGAATGAACGAAACCGAGTGGGAGATCAAAATCCGCAACCGTAAAGAGGAAAACATCACGGTAGGCGTTATAGAAATGGCCCACGGCAACTGGGAGATAACCGAATCCACCCACAAACACACAAAAATAGACGCAAACACAATGCGTTTTGACGTAGCCGTGCCCAAAGGCAAAGAGGTGATCGTGAAATATAAGGTCCGTGTGGGGATATAATCACACACTCGCCGCATCGCATATCGCGCATCGCGCATCGCACATCGCACAGGGTTGAAACCCTGTGCTACAATCTTCGCTCCCCTAAAGGGGCGCGGGAGGTAGGGACGGGAACACGGCAAATCCGCACCCCTTTAGGGGTGCAAGATTGTAGCTAGGGGTTTCAACCCCTGGACCTTGGGGAACGAAAACGCGTATAATCAAGATGATACGGATGTGAAGTAATCAGGCAACAATTACCCCCACCGGGCAAAATAATCCCCCGCCGGGGGGGTAGGGGCAGCCCTCGCGGCTGCCCGTCCTCTACCCGCCACCACCATTCATCCACATAACACATTGATTTTCAACAAATTACAATCCCAACATTAATTTCCAAAAGATATGGCACGCCTATTGCATATATTTCTGCGAGTGCGGAATACACCGCGAGAATTGGAACAGATAAAAGGATAGTCATGCGTAAAAACGATTTCGTCGCAATAATCTTGGTGACAATCTTCACATTCCCGCTTCTTTACGTAGGGATGCTGTTTTACACGGGTTCATTGCGTATTGAGTACGGATTCCCCGAGGCGGGGGCGGCTGAGGATCTCAAGGTAGAAGAGGTCAGGCACACAAAGCGCCGTGATTCGCTCTCCGCCGAGAACTCGAAACTGTTTTTAGCTCTGCAGCAGGAAAGAGCAGACATCGAACGTGAACGCGAGAGGCTTCTTGAGATACAAAACCGCTTGGAGATGCTTCAGGATAATATAGAAAGCTCCAAAACAGAGCTTGTCAACGAGAGAAAACAGTTAGAAACCAAACTCGCGGTAAACCCTGACGCGGAGAGAGCGCGCTACAAGCAGCTTGCGCGTCTTTACGGCGCAATGAAACCGGCGGAAGCCGCAGGAATTCTCGAAACGCTCCCTGACGCACAGGTCACATCCATACTGACAAGCATCAACGACGACCGTCAGCGGGCAAGAATAGTATCATCCTTAACAAAAGAAAAAGCGGCCCGTATCACAAGGCTAATGAGGGGTACTTGATTTATGAAAGAGATGCTCAACATCACAGCAAGAGACCCGTCCGGCATAGCGGGGACAGACCACGCGAAGTCCGCGCACGCTAAAGCCGCAGGCGAGGCGTCCGGATTTTCTGAAGAGGTGAAAAAGTTCAGCGAGGCCGAAGATAACGGCAAGCCCGGCGCGCTGCAGAATACTCACAGACATAAAGCTCTTGGGCGTAATGAACATAGTCATAATAATAAGACACAACGTAACTCAGAAAATGAGCGGCTTGTCAAAGAAGAGTCTGCCGCTGATGTCAATACCAATACATACATAAATAACGCATCTGCCGCAGAAAACGGTGACTCTTTGCTTAATGACGGTGAGATGGCGGTAACTTTGAATGTTCAGGAGTTTACTCCCGATGTAGTTGATAAAGCGGAAAGTTTTATAGCTGCTTACGGTAAGACAGAGGCGGGGACAGAGACAGCGGAGTCTGTTAGTCCGGCTGAATCTGTGAAACCGATCGAAGCTGTTAAACAATCGCCGATTCCGTTGTTCGCTGTTGAGGATGTTGAATTGATTAAGGTCGTTAAAGCTCAAGAATCGGTGAAAAGTGTTAAAGACGCTCCTTTGACAGTAAACGAAGATGCTGTAAAGCAGATTGGCCATGAAGCGTTTTTGGATCAGGCGCGTGAAATTCTTGAGCAGGCACGCTCAAAGACGTTCGACAAGCTCAAACTGTTTCGGGATAATCCTCTGTCAGATCCCAAACCGCTTAGCGAATTGCCGTGGACTGTTGAAAGTGTCGCGAAAATACTCGCGGTCATGGCTCAGAACGGTGAATTTCTTCATTATCTTGGAGAAGAGAACGGGGATTTAGCTGCTGCGCTTCTTAAGAAATACGATGAATGGGTAAAATCTCATGCAGGAGAAGTGCAAAGCGCATTTGTCAACTCAACAGACAGCTCGGTCGTCAATACAACAGTTAATACGGCTGATAACGCAGCTGATAACGCAGCTGATAACACAAATGCCAACGCATTGGCTGACGCAGCTGACGGCAAAACTGCCAACGCAAATACTAATGAAAAATTGACAGGATATATCCCTCAGGCCACAGATCCTGCACAGCTTAATATGGCCGGATCCAAGATCGATTGGGCGGCTGATGATAAGCTTGCGGTTACTGTTGATCAAAAAACAGCTGCTTATTCAAGCGATCAGTCAAAAATTATCTCTCAGCAAACAACAGCTGCCAATTTGACTCCGGTTGATTCTCAAACGATGAGGGCTATGTACAAACAGGAGAGCGAAAACGTAAACATAAACGCTTCCGAAAAAGAATCCATACCGGCACCTGTTATGAATTCACAGCAAAATGCAAAACAGTCAATTATTGAGGGCGCACAGATTCCCGTAAGTTATACAGACCTTGCAAATACCCCATCAGCTCTGCAGCAAAACTTAACCGCTGAAACTTCGGTGCAACCGGTTCAACGCGGTGAAAGCAGCGCGCAATTATTCTCACAACCGGCAGATGTAAATGCTGCAAGCGGCAGCGCTGATGGGGCTTTAAGTCTCACTCTTTCAGGAGCTGTTTCAGATGTTGAAACAAGCGATTCTCAAGACACATTGCATATAAACACGCAGGCAAACGCCGCGAAAGCTGTTGAGATGACAGAAAAAGCGCTTTCGTCTCTATCACGTGTAGATCAGCAGGCAATAATAGAACAGATCACCGAAAAGCTCCAGTTAGCAGTACGCAGCGGCGTGCACGAAATGCGCATAACCCTGCGCCCCCAGGAGCTCGGCGAAGTGCGCATGAATATCCGCGTAGAGGGTGATCAGGTAACGGCAAGAATGCTTGTCGAAAGCGAACAGGTTAAAGCAATAGTCGAAAAGCATTTTCAACAGCTGAAAGACGCCTTGGAACAACAAAACCTCCAAGCCGCAAAACTCTCGGTTGACGTAGGAACAGATGCCGACCGCAAACAGCTATGGCAGGAGATGACAGCGATGGCGAATCAAAAGCGTTCTAATAAAAACGGCAATGGAGAAAGTGACGATAGTGCATCTGATCAGGATAATAACGTTGTAACCGCCTTTGGCGCCGATACCGGAAGAAGATACGGCACGAACACATTCGAGCTTTTCGTATAACAGGCCGCGGCTCCGATCCGCGCAAATCCGTACGGCAAATCCGCACGGCAAATCCGCACAGGGTTGAAACCCTGCGCTACAATCTTCGCTCCCCTAAAGGGGCGCGGGAGATGGGAACAGGATTAAGAACACGGCAAGATCCGCACCCCTTTAGGGGTGCAAGATTGTAGCCCCGGGTTTCAACCCGGGGCGGCGGATGATCCGGGGCGGATGATCCGACAGAATCATTATTAACAACCTAACCTAACGAAAGGAGGTGGGTGAAATGAGCACAATAAGCGCAAGTGCAGCGAGTCTCATGATGTCAAACGAGCCGTATTCCGTAAGTGCGATGCTTGGGAAAGATGGTTTTTCCATCGATCACGAAAGCGTGAAGTACAAAGGAGATATGAGCGGTGATATTTGGAAAGGTCAGAAAGAGCTTGGCAAAAATGACTTTCTCATGTTACTCGTGACACAGCTTAAGTATCAGGATCCTCTAAGTCCTATGGAGAATACCGAATTCGTCTCTCAGCTCGCGCAGTTCAGGTCGCTTGAGACAGCCGAAAACACGGAACGCGCCATTAAAGGGCTTGAAGATGTGATGAATGAGAACATAAGCTATCAAATTATTGCGTCTCAATCGATCTCGAACTTCGCGGCCGCTTCGTTTATCGGCAAAGAAGTACGCATGCTTCAACCCGCCATTGAATGGAAAGGCAAGGACGGCGACGTTCTGCCAATCAAGGTGCATCTTGGGAGCAAAAACGAAGTCGTAGTTGACATTAAAGACTCCGACGGCAAAGTGGTCAGAAGTTTTGACGTCAAGGAAAAAGACGGCGAAAACTCCGCCATGTTTAACTGGGACGGCAGGGATAACTCAGGCCAGCTGCTTAAAAACGGCAGGTATCTCATTGAGGTGCAGGGGCAGGATAAAGACAGCTCACTCTACTCATTCGCTCAGGCAGTGGTAGAAGGTGTGCGCTTTACTCCCACAGGCGTTTTAGTGAAGATCGAAGGACGCGAAATCTCTATCGGCGAACTTCTTGACGTGTCAAGAGGCGACGAAGGAAACGCAACCCAGTCGGGCGCTCTGTCGCTCATGGGCAAGCTTATCCGCGCACGTCACGAACGCATCGTGTACGGCGGAAGAGATAACGAAGAGCACGGTATTCACATTCAGGCGGCTGTAAATCAGCAGTTGACAGTTGAGATTAAAGACGCAAGCGGCAACACCGTACGCACCTTGAGAGACGTTGCTGGCTCAGACGGCAAAGCGCTGATCTTTTGGGACGGACTCACAGAGGGCGGCGAAAAGGCAAGCGTAGGCGAGTACAGAATTAACATTGTCGGCTCGGATAGAAATCCGGGGTTGTATGCCTATACAGAGGGCGTAGTTGACGGTCTCACAAGTCTAACGGGAGACTTTAAACTAAAAGTAAACGGCAGAGAGGTCGCGCTGAGCGACGTTATGGATATTTCAACGCCGAAGGCTTAAGGACGAGCTGATATTATGATGAATCCAATTGATAAGAATTCGGCTGATATTCAAAACCGGATAATCGCAAGCCGCGCAGGATTAGTCCAGCGCACCACAACCCCTCAAACACCCGTAACAGGTGAACAGGGCAGTACGGTAAAAGGCGCGTCGTTCGGTGAGATATTCAAGTCGAAAGTTACCGAAGAACTCAAATTCTCAGCGCACGCATCCTCAAGGCTTAAAAGCCGCAACATTGAGATGACGCCTGATATTATGGGTAAGTTAGAGAAAGCTGTTGAAGGGGCGCAAAGTAAAGGCGCGCGCGATTCCTTGATACTCGTAAATAAGGATCTCGCATTTATCGTGAACATTCCCAATAAAACAGTAATCACGGCAATGGATGGAGAAAGTATTAAAGATAACGTTTTCACAAACATAGACAGCACGGTTATAGCAGGCTAAAAAACAGCAGGACCTCGAGTCCGTCTCCCGCACCCCTTTAGGGGAGCAAAGAGTGTAGCACAGGGTTTCAACCCTGTGCGATGGTGGGATTAACAATCCGCCGCGATGGTGGGTTTCGCAACCCGCCGCATTCCGAGACAGATTCAGGATGCTACCCGAACCGCCGACCTACTGACGCGGTTCAACAAAAGCTATGCTATGATTCCGAGGCGTCAAAACCTAAGGAGTATAAGCAATATGGTACGTTCACTTTACGCAGGTATAAGCGGTCTCCGCAGTCATCAGGTAGCCCTCGACGTTACCGGTAACAATATCGCAAACGTAAATACAATCGGTTTCAAATCAGGCCGCGCAACATTCAAAGAATCTATGGCGCAGATGCTCCAGGGGCCCTCACGCCCCGCAGGTAACCAAAGCGGTACTAACCCGCTTCAAATCGGACTTGGAACATCTATCGGGTCTATTGATACAATGTTAAGACAGGGCAATATGCAGACCACTGGTCAAATCACAGATTTGGCTATTGAGGGAAGAGCTTACTTCGCTTTTTCTAACGGAAGCGGAACTTTTTACAGCCGTAACGGCGGTTTACATTTGGATGCTGACGGATATCTTGTTTCTCCTACAACTGGTTGGAGACTGCAGGGTAAGATGGCCGATACTTTTGGGAATTATGGCGCCGGGACAGGTATCGGTGATCTTAGAATACCCTGGGGTGAAAAAGCGCCGGCGCGGGCTACTACTGAGGTGCAGTTTGGGTGTAACCTTAACAGCGATTCGCAGGAACGCGGGACTATTACGCATACTAATAGTTTTTTGAGGAGTGCGGCGCTGGGGACGGGGGCGGCGTTGTCGGAAGTGCAGATGATTAGTGATTTTTATACTATTCCCGGTGATCCTACTACTAATACTCTTAGAACTATAACTGGCAATTTTATAGCTGTGAATGAGGTAACAAGATTAGAAAATGGTATTGCAAGTGCTTACGGACGTGTAGAAACACATCGTTCTAGCATAATGCGGAATCGAGAGACAATTGGAGTAAATACAGATTTGTTAAATGGTGTTGGTGGCTCTATCGGCTATATAGCAGAACGCGCTGCAGCAGCAGCTACACTCGCAGCAGCAGAAATAGCTCTTGCTGTTGATCCTACTAATCCTGCTTTGATACTTGCACGTGGCAATGCGGAACGCGAATTTAACAGGTTGGACGAACTTGTAAACAGTTTAGTGACGAGAAATACTGAATTAACAGCTGACATTACCGATTTAAACGATCGAATTAGGGCTTATTTGAATGACCCTGTTGGTTCTACTCATCCAGATGTCACTTATTCTATTCCGCAAATGCAAACGGATCTCGCTATTTTGCGCCCTATCGTTGCAGGACAACGGGCTTCGGCAGTTGAAGCTATTGCAGACCGAACTTTGCTCACATCGCTTTTTGATGACGCCGGCAACAGCCTTGGTATCAAAGGCGGCGATATTATCACAATGGAAACCGGCGACAAAAATTTTCCAGCATTTAAATTTACGGTTCTTCGGGACAGCGATGTTCTCCCAGAGGACGATCCTAATTACCCACATGTGAATTATCCTTTGGTAGGCCGTACTCTTGACGATTTTCGTAAAGCGATGGAAGGTTATCTTAATGCGTTAGAAAGACTTACTTTTACAGAGAATATGTCAAATAAAGTAAGAACCGATATGATGAACGACGAAGTACGCCGTTATGTCGAAGTCGCATATCCAAGACCAGATGGATTACGAAGCCCAAACCCTGCTAATGTGGGAGCTATAACGATTGATTACAATACTGATGGTAGTTTTAGAATAACTAATGATACCGGCAATCCCGACAGAATTCCCTTTGTCGACGAATTCCAGATTCCACGTTTTGGAGTGAGTTCTTCCCGTCCCGGCAGCGGTTATTTAGCAAATGTTTTCAGTTTCCCTCAGCCTATACATAGCCTCCATGCTACTGAGCGGGGTGTTCCGATCCCGGATCCTAATGATCCGTTTAATACAATATCCGGTGATGTTCCCAACCTTGCCTATCGTGCCCGCGGCGTCTCTAACGGTGGCGGAATTTTAATCCCCGCGGTTGCCGGACCTAATAGTGACAGGATATCAGACATTTTCAACGCAAGAGGCCAGCTGCTTAATCTCAAAGACGGCGACGACATCAACATAAGCGGAACCATAGGCGCAAGAAGCCGCAGAGGCGGTTTGGAATATAACGACGAACTCACGCTCGAAGACTTGCTCACAGAGATGCAAAACGCATACAACCTGCCGCCCACAGACGGCACAATCTACCAGCGCCCATCTATCTCAATAAAGCAGGCAGGCGACGGTTTCGACGAAACTATTCCTCTCGGTTCAATAGTTTTAAGAGGTATGCCGGGCCGTGCGTTTGAACTTGAGGGTTTGTCGGTAATGGCAAAGGATAACAACATCAGTGACCCTCCTCCACCAACGGCATTCAGCACAAACATGCAATTCGCAACAGTCCAGCACGCAAGAGACGCTGAGATCCGCAGAATTGAGGGCAAAGTTTACGATGAGTCGGGCGCTGAGCACATTATGGTTACAACATTCATTCCTCTTCAGGAGCCGGGTGAGTGGATGTGGGAAATTACTATGACAGGCGAGCAGAGAGTTTTGGGCGGCAACACCGGTAAGATAATATTCGGTGTTAATGGCACACCTTCGTCTTTCCTCTTTGATGACAACACAAACTCATTCCGTTTTGACCCAATGAACGGCGCAAGTCAGGTTGACATCAAGATAGACTCGGGCGCTCCGGGTTCAAAGGAGGGTATAACTCAGTACAAGAGCGCTACGACAACAGAGTTTAAGGCTCAGGACGGTTACCCGATGGGAAAACTCGAAGAGATCTTCATCGACGAGCGCGGCGAGATAGCCGGTAAGTATACAAACGGTATAACAAAGGCTATAGCGCAGATCATGGTTGCCGAGTTTAACAACCCGGCGGGTCTTCTGAAAACTGGTAACAGTATGTTTGCGGTGTCTCCCAACTCCGGTCAGGCAGTATTGCACCAGCCGGGCGTAGGTACACCTTCAACCATCAAGCCGGGAGCGTTAGAAATGTCAAACGTAGAGCTCGAAACCGAGTTCACAAACATGATAACAATCCAGCGCGGTTACCAGGCTAACGCCAGAATAATAACAACAAGCGACAGCATGCTCCAAGAGCTTGTCCAGCTTGTTAGGTAATTGATGACTCTTGCATTCTACGCACCCCTTTAGGGGTGCAAGACTGTAGCCCCGGGTTTCAACCCGGGGATTGCGCGGTAACGGATGCAACGTGATCGCGCGGGGAACGAAAACGGCAGGATGCAAGCAACATTGCAGGGACGCAATAAACAGGGCGAACAAGGAATGTTCGCCCGTACAATGATGTAAAACAACGCAGGGACGCATTCATGATAGGGTTGGGCAAATATAGCTCAACCCTATTTTCGACTCCCTTGTTTAGCCCCCTTGAGGGGGTTGGGGGTGATTGTGTGGCGGGGCGTTACGGGGTGTCCCCGTAGAGGGGGTAGCGGAAGACAATAAAAATTAAACGTCTTTTTGTTTAATTTTTGTTGGCTGGAGCGAGGGGGAGACTTCCCCCCTTGCATTTGACTTTGACTTTATCTTTTGCTTTAAAAACTTGAACGTAAACCTGTATATAATGTATAATTATTAGTTAGTGTTATACCGGCGTAAGGGGGAAAAACAGATGATCGCTTTGCGGAGACTAAACAACGAGGAGTTCGTTCTCAATTCAGACTTGATTGAGACAATGGAGGCGACTCCCGACACGGTGCTTACTCTTACTACCGGAAAAAAGATAATTGTCCGCAACAGTTTGGAGGACATTGTCCGTAAAACGATAAAATACAAGCAGCTGTGCGGTCAGACTATTCAGGTAATTGACAAACAGTCAGACCCTTAAATTTGGTTTGTGCTGCTTGGAAACAGTTTTTCCCGCGCCCCTTTAGGGGAGCGAAGATTGTAGCGTCGGGTTGAAACCCGACGCCGAAAGTTTGACATTTGACATTTAACCGGAGCTGGTTTGAATGGATTTCGCTACCATTATTGGTATGGCTACTGCGGCGCTTCTGATGTTCTTCGCTATCGGGCCCGCGAACCTTGCGGCTTTTGTTGACTTGCCGTCTGTGTACATCGTGCTTGGAGGTTCTTCCGCCGCTACTCTCGCGGCTTTTCCCGCTTCAAAGGTGCTTGCGAGCATGGGGATTATGAAGAATGTATTTTTCGTGAATGTTAAATCTCCGGTAGAGGTGATAAAACAGCTTGTTGAGTTTGCAGAGCAGGCGCGCCGCGAAGGCATACTCGCGCTTGAATCGCGCGCAAGCGAAATTAAAGACGATTTTCTAAAAAAGGGTCTCCAGTTAGCGGTTGACGGAACAGAACCCGATTTAATAAAAGACATTTTGTCAACGGATATCGCTTTCACCGAGAGCCGCCACGAAGAGGGGGCGAAAATTTTTGACTTTATGGGTTTCATGGCCCCGGCGTTCGGTATGATGGGAACTTCGGTAGGTCTTGTACTAATGCTTGGAAACCTAAGCGACATCGATTCGATAGGCCCAAACATGGCCGTAGCGCTAATCACAACGTTCTACGGCTCCGTTGTGGCGAATATGTTCTGTATACCAATAGTTCAAAAACTTAAAAATTACTCAGCAAGAGAACTCTTAGTAAAAGAGCTGATGTTAGAGGGAATAATGTCACTGCAATCGGGAGACAACCCCCGCATAGTAGAACAAAAACTGACGTCATTCCTGGAACCGTCCCTAAGGCTGTCAGCCATGAAAGACGGCAAGAAGTAAGATATTTTTTGCCCCGGTGTTTAGCCCCCTTGAGGGGGTTGGGGGTGATTGTGCGGCGGGGCGTTGCGGGGCGTCCCCGCAGAGGGGGTGGCGGAAGACAAAAAATTAGACGTGTTTTTGTCTGATTTTTTGGCTGGAGACAGGGGGAGACTTCCCCCATCATTTGATTTTTTTTTTTAAGGAGCATACGATGACTTTTATTTTAGTCTATATCACCACAAAAGACAAAGAGCAAGCATTGTCAATAGGAAGAACTTTAGTACAGGAGCGTCTTTGCGCATGTGTAAATGTCATTGATTCTATGACGTCAATTTATCAATGGGAAGGACAGATAACAACAGATAATGAAGCTGTTTT
>WRCH01000062.1 GCA_009784115.1 Chitinispirillia bacterium | reverse complement strand
TAAAATCAATTTATGGCGAGTTCAGGAAAGTAACAAAATGTTGCCGCGATTGCAACAGTATCTACAACACATACGAAGAGAAAGAAACAGATGTTAATATCGCTATAAAACTATACCAGCAGGCGTATAAAAACACTTACGACGTCGCTATAATATTATCCGGTGACAGTGACCAAATCCCTGCAATAAGAGCAATAAAAAGAGATTTTCCTACCAAAAAGATCGGCCCTCAAAGCGCGTAGTCGCTCAAATCTGCAGTTTCGCGGCTCCCATAAAAATTAAAAGAGAACGCCTCAAACGTTTTTATCTTGTATTTCCAATTGTCAGTAAGTTATAATATTAAGTATACCGCTTTACTGTATGATATCTTTACCGAATCAAGCGATAACACAGGCTTAATCGATTAAGGGGACTTGGTAATGAGCGACAGCACGAAACCAACAGGCGCACCGTCTGCGTCAAATATGAAAAATCATGCCGCTGTAACAGCAGGCTTCCGCGTTTTACGTGGTGTACTTGCTCCGCATATAGGGCAGGTTCTGTCTAATAAAGGCGCAGAAAATTGGTGGAAAAAAGAGGTGCTGTCGAATCTTGGGGAACGGGAGAGAAAATACCTGCCCAAAAACGGTGAGAACAAAGAGCTGATTGATTCGCTTGACATTAATCCCTGTCTGCGCCTGCTTACTCATAAAAATCATATAGAAGATTTTAAGGCAAAAATATCTAATTACGACGAATGCTATAAATGGGCGACGTATTTATGGAACGTCCATAACGACTGGGCGCATATCTGCAGCGCCGATTTCACCGATGAGGATACAGACCGCGCATTTGAAATAATGCTGCGCCTCTCTATGGCGATTAATCCCGACAGCGCCCTTGAGTTCAATTTAATCCGTGAATACAACGTCAGCGCCGACGAGTCCGCCGATATCCCAAACACGGTTCGTAATGAGAGACCCGTCCCCGCCCACAGAGCTGTCCCTATACACTACGTAAAGGAGACGTCTGATTGGGCAAAGGCGGTCTTCAACTACGCCGTTATAGGTATTATCTGCATGCTGGCTGCTGTAACCGTGTATAATCAATACTTTTTTAAGCCCAGGTCTTCATTCACACTCAACTATGAGCGGGATACCGATTCGGACATAAGAAGCGCGGAGTATTATTTCGGCCAGGGCACCCTGTATGAAAAGATGGGCAACCACGCTCAAGCCGTTGAGTACTTCAGCGACGCGATACTCGCCGCTCCAAACGAAGCTATGTTTTACACAAGCCGCGCAAACTCGCACGAAAAAATGGGCGACCATCAAAAAGCGATTGACGACTATACAGAAGCGATACGGATTAATCCAAACAGGATAGAATTTTACACCGGCAGGGCAAGGCTCCATGAGATAACAGGCGGCTTCCTTAAAGCTATAGCGGACTACAGTCAGGCGGTAAGAATTGATTCAAACAGAGTGGATCTCTATGAAAGCCGCGCAGACTTGTACTGGAAAACCGGCGCTCACGAAAAAGCTATTGAAGACTATAGTCAAGCGATAGCTATCGATTCAGACAGGATGGAATTTTATACAAGCCGAGGTGATTTGCATGTGAAAACCGGCGATCACGAAAAGGCCGCCGCCGACTACACTCAGGCGATACGGCTCGCTCCGTTTAACGTAGTCAACCGCATCAACAGAGGGAAAGCGTACCGGTCTATGAGGCTGTATGGCCGCGCAATCGAAGATTTCAGCGCTCTCATACAATTTGATCCCAAAGTGCCGCAATACTATATCGACAGAGGTTCAGTGTATGAAGATATGGGCGAGTACGAAAAGGCGATCAGCGACTTTACAGAAGCGATACGGCTTGAACCCGGCAACATCTCATACTATTTAGCGCGGAGCGGTTCGCACAATAAGTCAAACGACCACAAAAAAGCGCTTGAAGACATAGCCGCGGCAATACGGATCGATTCCACAAACTCTGCTTTATATGCGGGGCGGGGCAATGTGTATATCAGTATGAGGGAGTATGGCCGCGCCGCCGATGAGTTTAGAAAAGCGATGCGGATTAACCCCGGTAACACAGAATATCCCAAACGCTTAGTTGAGGCGCTGCAAGGAGCAGGGCCGGCAGAATCCGCGGAACCGCACGCCTCTGAAAAAGCGGCTCGTTCGGCGGAAAAAGCTAAACGAAGAGAACCCGCGCAAGCCGCAGAACCGGAGCAGAAGCAGCCGCGGCGGCGATGGCCCTGGTAAAAACGGCACGCTCTCACACTATTGTGAGTGAGTACGAAAAACTAAATAAAAGATGCCTCTTGTGTGACTTTCTCCGCCGGGATTTGAACACAGGGGGCATTTTTTGTTAGAGAGCCCCGGGTTAAAACCCGGGGCCGCAAGCTTGCACCCCTTTAGGGGTGCAAAGAGAAGCAAACGAGTCAACTTTAAAAAGTGTATCTTACCGCGAATGAACCGTAGAGAATATCTCCGACGCCCATGCCTCTAAGATGGAAAAAATCTATAACAGGCCGTGTATCAATTGAGAGATTAATAGGAAGGCCGAGAGTATTGAAATCGTATTCAAGACCGACCTGGCCGCCAAGACCTAAATACATCTCGCTTTTACTCTTTACAGTAACTTCACCGCCATGTTTTTGCTCTTTGAGGCCGTAAATACCGGCGCTGAGAGCGGGACCTGTGTACCAGTTAAAGCCGCCTTTGGCAAAAGTGCTTGAGATGTTCCAATGCCATTGAGCGGCGCCGGAGGCAAGAACATTAAAAGCCGCGTTGTCTGAAAACCAGTTCGCGCCCACTTCCAAACGGCTTGTTCCAAAAAGATCCATCGCTCTCTGATAGTTCACTTCTCCGCCAAAACCGTCTCCAACAATACCGCGCAAACCAATAGCGTTACTGTTAACTTCCGCAAAAGCTCCAAAACTCATACACGCAACCATAACCGCCGCCGCACATAGTAACTTTTTCATACCTCTGCTCCTTCTAAAAATAAGTTAATGAAAGGTTAAAAAGATGCACCGAAAACAAACCGAGAGGTGAAGAACAATACTGAATAACGGCATAAATTTACACTGCACCGCACGCAACTGCACGCAGGGCCGGCTCTGTTGCTTAGCGGCACAGTGTAAATTTATGCCGTACATCGGTATATTAACTCCTGTAATCACAGTTTAAACTATTTATTACATCGTAAAACAGAGATGGAAATACAATCGCCGTATTTTTCAGATTCTTTATTGTACAGCCTCCCCTTATGGCAAGCGCGGCGGTGTTGACCGCCTCCTGAGCTTCTGAGCCCAAGATATGTACTCCAAGAATCCTGCCGGTCCCCTTTTCGGAAATTATCTTGAACGCAAACTTGGCGCAATCCATGCCGCAGCCGCTTTTTTGTGATGATAATTTATTAACAAAATGAACATCAAACGGTATGTTCTCCAAAGCGGCCTCCCTCTCCCCCATACCAACGGCGCACAGCTGCGGCGAAGTTAGAAGCGCTCTTGCGACTACGTTATACTCAGGCATCTCATGGTTGCCGAAGAGCATATTTACAGCGGCCGCGGCAGATTCCATCTCCGCTACCGGCTTTAACTGCATGCCTAAGGCGTTAACATCACCGGCAACATACACGGCCGGGTTGCTCACGCTTTGCAAATAACAGTTGACCGCAATCCCCTGCTCGTTTGTACTGATCTCCCCCGCTTCAAGACAAAGCCCTTCTATATCGGGCGCGCGTCCCGCCCCGTGCACCGCAAGAGCGGCGGCAATTTTATGCGTCCCGGCCTGCATTATCAATCCGCCCGAATGCTTCTCCAAAAAGCGCACCGGCGCGTCGGTAAATATCTCTATGCCTAAAGCGGCGCTCTCTTTTAAGAGCAGATCAACAAGATCATCATCAAATCCGCGCAGTACACGCGGTAACGCTTCTACAATAGTAACCTTAGCTCCGGCGCGCGCCGCAATGTGCGCAAGCTCAAAAGAGATATAGCCCCCGCCCGCAAATACAACGGACGGCGGCAGCGCTTCTAAATTCATAAACTCAAAACTCGAGGTAAGATGCCCGCTTCCGGCAAAAGAGAGCTTTGCCGGCGCCGCGCCGGCGGCGATAAGTATGAAACGACTGAAAATCTGTTCACCATTTATATTGAGGATATTCTTATCCGCAAAGCTGCACTTGCCGTGAATTACCTCAATACCGGCGCTGTTAAACTCCTCTTCGAGACCGTATGAAACCGACTCGGCACTGATTCCCCTTAAATGCTCCCAGTCAACACTTACAGAACCCTTAAGCCCGCATCCTGTCATTGAGTTAACAAAGTTTACCGCCTCCGACGCCGCTGTGAGACGCTTTTGAGGGCTGGTAAAAGCCGCCGCGGCTATTCCGCCGATTGCGGCTTTTTCAGCGATCCCTACCCTAAAACCGGCCCGGCGGCAGATAAAAGCGGCGCGGGCGGCGCCGCTGCCGCTGCCTATAACAAAAAGATCATAGTGTTTCATATACGAGCTCCCTTCGCAAGATCCCCTGCTGAGGAGATTATTTTGCAAATCATGAGCCAGCGGCGCATGTTTTAAATTTTAACCCCTTAACAAGCGTAACATACTGGTGAACGGCACGCGTTTAAACTGTGCCGCCGCCAGGCAGCAGAAACGGCTCCCGCGTGATCCCTCATAAAATTAGTGGTTCCGGCTCAAATTTCCTATTGCACAGATTATTACACTTAATATATTTTCTGTCTATATGATGGTTGAATTATAACATACCAGACGTATCTATCCCAATACACTAAAAGGAAAAGGATCGCATAGCAGATGAAAATCCGCACCAAAATTCTTATCGCAATGATCGCGGCAGCGGTTACCTGCGCCGCCGTTGTCGGGCTTGTCGGTATTTTTGAGATGACCGCTATGATAAATGGCGCCGAACAGGATGACATCACGAAATCAAATAAGGTTGCGGCGCATCTAATGGAACAGCAGGGGGTAATCGCCTCTGTCACTTCGGCAAAAACGGCGAAAAACCACGTCGTAATAGAAGCCGCAGCCGCTTTAAACGGGGGTAAAGGGAGTGATCAAGACCGTAAAAACCTTTTAGCCGTGACGGCTGATATGGCAAAAAGCGCCAATTTGGACTTTGTGACAATTGTTGACGCAGCGGGAAATGTGCTGACGCGCACGCATGAGCCTGAAAATTTTGGCGATAACATCAAAAAAGAGGACAATATAAGGGCGGCGCTTTCAGGCAGACAATATACTACTGTTGAGGGCGGCACGGTGGTTAAAATGTCGCTGCGCAGCGCAACGCCTATTTTCAAGGATGGCAAGGTAGTGGGAGCGGCAAGCGTCGGCTTCAGGTTTGACCGGCCCGATTTTGTTGATCAGGCTAAAGAGGTAACTCAAGCCGAAGTTACCATCTTTTTGGGAGATGAGCGCTTTTCAACAACTATTTTTAATGAAAAGGGCGAGCGCAACATCGGCACAAAAGCGCCCCAAGATGTAAGCGCGGCGGTTTTGGCCGGCAATGACTACTACGGCAAGATCAGGGTTGCCGGTAATATTATGTTTACTTATTACTCTCCCATACGCAACGCCGAGAACAAGGTCATCGGGATGCTGTGTTCATCGATTGACATCACGTCGATAGAAAAAAAGAGGAACAGTATGATAATACTTATGGTGATAATCGTTATCGTACTCTCCTGCGGCGCGGCGTTCGCGGCTTACCTTATATCCAACAGCATATCCAGGCCGCTTAACCAGGCGGTTAGCATGATCAACGACATAGGCGCCGGAAAACTTGACAAAAATCTAAATATCAAACGCCGCGATGAGATCGGTATTATGGCCAAAACCATGAACGCGTTCGCCGATTCCATGCGTAAACTCATTATAGAAGACGGCGGAGTGGTTCTTGACGCGGCGGCCGATAAAAACCTCACTTTGAGGCTTACGGGAGAGTACAGCGGAGAGTTCGCCAAGATGAAAGAGAACATAAACACCGTTGTATCCAATCTTGATGACGCGATAACTCAGGTAGCAGAATCCGCAAAGCAGGTCTCAAACGCAAGCGATGTGATCGCAAGCAGCTCTCAGAATTTGGTAATCAGCACGCACGCTCAGGCAACCTCACTTGAGGACGTCTCCTCAAGCCTCGAACAGACTTCGGCCATGACAAAACAGAACGCCGACAACTCCAATCAGGCTAAACTTATATCCAAAGAGGCGCGCAATGCCGCAAATGAGGGCGAAGCTTCTATGAAGCGCATGGCGGAAGCTATTGAGCATATTAAAACCTCATCGGACAATACCGCCAAGATAGTTAAAACAATTGACGAAATCGCGTTTCAAACAAACCTTCTCGCTCTTAACGCCGCAGTTGAGGCGGCGCGCGCCGGTGAAGCCGGAAAGGGTTTCGCGGTTGTGGCGGAAGAGGTTAGAAACCTTGCGATGCGCAGTGCGGAGGCGGCTAAAAATACAACAGAGATGATTGAGGAGTCCTCTAAAAACGCGGACAGCGGCGTTAAAATTACAGAAGAGGTCGCAAAAGCGCTGCATCAGATTATTGAGCGCATAAACAAGATGGGCACTCTTATAGATGAGATCGCGGCCGCTTCCAATGAGCAGTCGCATGGTGTAGAGTCAATAAGCAGCGCTGTAAAGAAGATGAAACTGGCAACGCAGCAAAACGCCGCCGGTTCAGAGGAGTCCGCAAGCGCGGCGGAAGAGTTAAACAACCTTGCCGCTGAACTTCAAACTATGGTGGCGAATTTTAAAATCAGTTCGGCACGCGGGGCGCAATCCGGCGGATCACGCTCAAGGGGCATTGGCGGCCCAAGTAACCCAAGCGGCAACCGCCGCGGCTTACCTCCGTCTCAAAGGAGATTAGAGGACCATTCCGCTCAAAAAGCTATTACGGCAAAACCCGGCAAAGCGGTAAATCCCGATGAGATTATACCGCTTAACGATGAGGAGTTTAACAGGTTTTAATTATACCGATGTACGGCACGCGTCTGCACTGCGCCGCTAAGCAGCAGAGCCGGCGGCGGCGTGCGGTGCGGTACAGACGCGTGCCGTTATTCAGTATGTTTTGGGGAGATCGAAAATGACAATGTCAGCCGCAATGACGCCTCTCGAAACTCTCAAACAGTATTTCGGTTATGACAACTTCCGCAGCGGTCAGCAAATGCTGATTGATGATATTCTTGCCGGTAAAGATGTTTTGGGCATTATGCCCACGGGTGCGGGAAAATCAATATGCTTTCAAATACCCAGTCTTATGATGGACGGCTGTTCGATTGTTGTGTCGCCGCTTATTTCCCTTATGAAAGATCAGGTAAACAGCCTTACTCAATCGGGCATCCCCGCGGCGTTTATCAACTCGTCACTTAACGAAAGACAGATATACAAAGCGCTGCAAAACGCGAGAGACGGCGCGTATAAATTGATATACGCCGCTCCTGAGCGGCTGCTTGAACCGAATTTTCTTTCGTTTGCCAAGTCTGCCGGAATCTCCATGCTGACAATTGACGAAGCGCACTGTATATCGCAATGGGGGCAGGATTTCAGGCCAAGCTACGCTCAGATACCGGAATTTGCCGCGAGTCTTCCCCGCCGGCCCGTAATTTCAGCGTTTACGGCTACGGCTACGCGCCTGGTACGTGATGATATTGCTGATCTGCTTAAGCTCAATGATCCCACCGTTTTAGTGACGGGCTTTGACCGTCAAAACCTGTACTTTGAGGTGCAAAAACCAAAAGATAAATATTCGGCGCTGATCACATTTTTAAAGGATAAAAAAGAGCGCAGCGGGATTGTTTACTGCGGAACTCGGGCGGCGGTTGAGGAGGTTTGTGAAAAACTTAAGAGTGACGGTTACAACGCTTCCCGGTATCACGCCGGACTTTCGGACATTGAACGCCGTGAGAATCAGGATGATTTTCTCTATGACCGCGCACAGATTATGACCGCTACCAACGCGTTTGGCATGGGTATAGACAAATCCAATGTCTCGTTTGTCGTGCATTACAATATGCCGAAAGATATAGAAAGCTACTATCAGGAAGCGGGCCGCGCAGGCCGCGACGGCGAGAGCGCGGATTGCCTGCTGCTTTACAGCGGGCAGGATGTTCATACAAACCGGTGGCTCATAGAAAATGGGCGCGACAAGGAGTATCAGGACAAAGAAACAGAAATATTATTGAAAGAACGCGAACATAAACGGCTGCGCGAGATGACTTTCTACTGTACGACAAACAACTGCCTGCGTGAATACGTCCTCAAATATTTTGGTGAAAAACCATCTAACTTTTGCGGAAACTGCGGCAGCTGCAATACAAATTTTGAAACAACCGATATTACCGTTGACACGCAAAAAATTCTCTCCTGTGTCAGCAGGATGAATGAGCGCTACGGACTCAACATGGTGATAGACGTGCTTCGCGGAAGTAAAGGCGGGAAGATTCTGCGTTTCGGCCTTGACAAATTGTCAACATACGGCATAAGCGAAAAATCCGAACGTCAGCTGCGGGATATAATCAATCAGCTGATACTTGCGGGATATCTGTTAAAAACCGATGACGAATATCCGGTAATAAAACTTGGAGAACACGCAAACAGGGTTTTACGCGGCGGCGAAACAGTACAGATGAAGCTGGCAAAAGAAAAAGAGGTGAAAGAATCGCCAAAATCAACTAAAAAGCAAACCGTAATGAAACCTGTCAGCAGAGAGCTTTTTGCGGTTTTGCGCGAGCTTCGTCTTACTATCGCAAACGAGCAGGGCGTACCCGCGTTTGTAATCTTCCCGGACAGTACTCTAACCGATATGTGCATGAAAACTCCGGTGACGGAGGAAGATTTTTTGAATGTATCAGGTGTTGGTATTGTAAAATTAGAGCGGTACGGCAAGAGATTTTTAAGCGCCATAGCTGAGTTTTTACAAAATAACGGTGATACAAAAACAATAAAATAAACGAGCAAAACAGTGGAAGCGCTTTGGGGAACAATCGTTAACGTATTGGCAATTGTAACAGGCGGCCTGGCCGGGGTGATTCTGCCCCGCATGTCCGGCAGTATGCGTACTGTTATTATGCAGGGGCTTGGGCTTGCGGTTTTGTTTTTGGGCTTTTCGATGGGGCTCAAAAGCGAGAAAATTCTTTTTGTTGTAGTTAGCCTTGTAGTTGGCGGTATCATCGGTGAAATAATAAAAATTGACCATCTGCTTGAAGCCGCGGGAGAGCGGTTTGAAAAAGCGGTAAAAAAAATCGTCCCTCAAAAACAGAAGAAAAGCCATATCGCGGAGGGATTTGTCACCGCGACATTAGTGTTTTGCGTGGGAGCGATGGCGATTTTAGGCTCTATTGAGAGCGGTCTTAGGGGCGACCATACAATACTTTACACAAAGGCTATGCTTGACGGAATAGCATCGGTGGTTTTCGCGTCAACGTTGGGGATAGGCGTTATCTTTTCTGCGATTCCTCTGCTTATTTATCAGGGCGGCATCGCGCTTGGGGCAAAATCTATCACCTCGTTTATGAGCCCCGCCGAGCTTAACGCTGTCATCACAGAGATAAGCGCCGTAGGGGGAATACTCATTGCCGCAATAGGGGTAAATCTTCTGCGGATAAAAAAGATAAACGTGGTGAATCTGCTGCCGTCAATTTTTATTATCGCCGGGCTTGCGCTTATTAATGTGCGGTTTGGATTTTTGTAAATAATTATCAACAAAAAACGTAATCCGCTGTAATGGATGTATCCGTTTATTATTTTTATGGATACATTATCAGTTAACGTGAGTTCAAATAATCGAGGATACTTATAATTTGATATGAAAAACAGAACTGCTTTTCACACAATTTACAGCGTGTTATTTCCGGTGATTATAATTTTTTTCACAACTCACGCGCAGACCGCGCCGTCTGTAAGCGATTCCGACGTTTTTTCAGATTTTTTCCCCTCTCAATCTAACGCAAACGCGCAGATCATATCCGCGTCCGCTCTTCCTGAAAGTGTAACTGTGGGAGATGAGATCTCTCTGCGCATAACATTGCAAACGTCAAAAGGTACGCAAATAATCGCGCCGGAGACAGGAAATGGATTCGGAAATTTTGTTGTGCGTGATCATCAAAGAGAGACAATATCCGGCAGTAATCATGATACTGCGGTTTACAGCTACACGGTTTCTATTTTCAAACCGCAAAACTGCACAATCCCCCCGCTCTCATTTTTGGTAAAGGTAAATGACTCACAGATTGATACGCTCTACTCACCGTCAATACCGATCAATTTTATCTCTGTCCTTCCTCAAGAGGGTGAGGACGATGAAGACGGCGAATTGTCAATAAGGGATCTTAAAGGTCAGCAAGTTACCGGACGCCATAGTATGAGATGGATTTTTTGGCTATTTCTCATTGCGCTTCTCGGAGCCGCCGCTTTTTATATTTGCAAACGATTCATAAAGAATAAAGGCGGCAAAGTTACTGTAATCCCTCAAAAACCGGCTTACGAAGAGGCTATCGAAGCTATTTTACAGCTTGAAGAGAAAAAACTTGTACAGCAGGGGTTTATAAAAGAGCACGTTTTTGAGCTGTCGGAAATTTTTAAAAGATATATAGGGCGCAGATTCAATATAAACGCTTTGGAATTTACGACAGACGAGATGGTTTCGTGGCTTGAATCATCAAAACTCACTAAAGAGCTCCGCTTAAATACAGAGTGGTTTTTCCGCACAAGCGATCCTGTGAAATTCGCCCGCTTTATCCCAGACTCTCAAATACTTCAAAGGTTTGACAGCGAAGTTAGAAACTTTTTAGAGGTGACAAGGCCGATATTAGAAGTACAAAATGTAAATGACCCCAATGCAAAGACACAAAAAATGGAGTGCGTTTCATGACATTTAAGAATCCGCACTTTTTTTGGCTTTTTTTATTATGGATTCCTGTCATTCTGCTCTATATTTTGAGAGAGCGCAAATCCAAAGTAACGGTTCGTTTTTCCGACTTGTCCATACTTAAAAAATTGCCGGCTTCGCCTTTTTTAAAACTGCGCCATATCCTGCTTTTTATGCGGCTCTTTGGTATTGGATTTCTTATTATCGCGCTCGCCCGTCCGCAAATTCAGCATACCGAAGTTGACGTTACTACAGAAGGTATAGACATTATGCTTATTCTTGACATATCAGAGAGCATGAAAGCGCTTGACTTTAAACCCGATAACCGCCTTGAGGTCGCAAAGCGCTGTCTTAGGGATTTTGTAAAGAAGCGGGAGCATGACAGAATCGGTCTTGTGCTCTTTGGCGGGCGCGCCTTTACCCGCTGTCCGTTAACAACAGATTACGGCGTTCTTTTACAGATGATTGAAGAGGCGACTTTTACCGATTTTTCCAACAGCACCGCAATCGGAACAGCTATCGCTACTGCCGCAAACCGTCTCAAGGATTCGCCCGCAAAAAGCAAAGTGATTATTCTTCTCACCGACGGCGCAAATAACGCGGGCGACATCCCGCCGCTTACAGCCGCTAACGCCGCCGCGCTGCTCGGCATACGTATATATACAATCGGCGTAGGCAGAGAGGGTATGGTGCCCTTTCCTGTAGAGATGGTGAACCCTCACACCGGCCAGCGGTTTACGCGGATGCAAACGATAGAGTCCGACGTTGACGAAAAAGAGCTTAAGGCGATCGCCGCGCTCACCGGCGGGATGTATTTTAGGGCCCAAGACTCTCAGACGCTTGGAGAGATATACGATGAAATAAGCAAAATGGAGACAACTGAGATAAAATCAATAACTCATGTCTCTTATTCAGAATATTTTTATAAGTGGCTTTGGATTGGTTTTCTTATACTAATGGCAGAGATGCTTATGCAAAAAACCGTGTTCAGACGTATTCCGTGAGGCATAGAGAAAAAGATTATGAGATTTGGAAATCCTGAATTTTTTCTTTTACTTTTGGCGCTGCCCCTCTTAACGCTGTTCTTCTATTGGGTATACAGAAGAAAACAGACGGTGCTTAGCCGGTTTGCGGACGCGGCGCTTATAAAAAAGTTAAGCACTTCCGCGGGGCCGTCCCGTTATATCCTCAAAAGCACATTTTTCTGCCTCTTTGCTCTGTTTATAATATTCGCTCTTGTAAGGCCCAAATTTGGCGTAAAGACGGAGATGGTGGAGCGTAAAGGGGTTGATATAATGATCGCTCTTGACGTATCGCACAGTATGCTTGCGCAGGATCTTTTACCAAACAGGCTCGAACGGGCAAAACTTGAGATACGCAACTTCATAAACCTTTTGAAGGGTGACAGGGTCGGGCTGATCATATTTGCCGGTGAGAGTTTTGTTCAATGTCCGCTCACTCTTGACCACGGCGCGGCGCAGCAGATGCTTCGCGCGGTAAATACAGACTGGGTTAACGTGCAGGGCACCGCGTTTGCCGATGTAATCCGTCAAGCGACAAAAGCTCTTGGAAGCTCAAGCCGCAGAGACAGGGTGCTTATTATTTTGTCTGACGGCGAAGATCATGAGGGTAACGTGGCGGAAGCCGCGAGAGCCGCGGCTAAAGAGGGAATCGTTATTTACACGATAGGAATAGGATCTGAGGCCGGAGCGCCTATCCCAATGAACCGCAGCGCGCACAATGTCGTATACAAAAGAGACAGAGCCGGTAATCTTGTTATGACGCGGCTTGACCCGATAACGCTTGAAAAAATAGCTATGGAAGGGAACGGAAAGTACTTTCACGCCGGTACAAATCTTGATCTCACAAGAATCTATAATGAAATTTCGCAGATGGAAAAAGCTGAGTTTGGAATGAGCAAAACTGTAGTCCACGAAGAACAGTATCAGATTTTTTTGCTCTTAGCGCTTATTTTTATTCTCATTGAGTTTTTTATATCGGAGAGAGCGCGAAAAAAAGAGGTATGGAAAGGACGGTTTGAATAATGCAAAATGTATTATACACGAGATTATTTCATACACTCGTCTGTATTATTTTGGGAGCCGCGCTGATTGCTCCGGTCTGTGCTGATGAAGTAAGAAAACTTAACAGAAGAGCAAACAAACTTTATTCTCAGGGCAAATACGACGAAGCGCTGAAACTCTATGAAGAGGCTATGCTTCTTGACCCGCAAGACAACAAACTAAGAATGAACCGCGGTTCCGCTCTTTACAGACTCGGCGAGATGGATGAGGCCGAAAGTTCATACATTGGTTCTCTTTCGCAAACCGATAAAAAAACTCTTGCCGACGCGCATTATAATTTGGGAAACATTCTTTATCGTCAAGGTGAGCATCTAAAAAGAGACGGCGACTTTTCAACAGCGCGTTCAAAGTATTCTCAAGCGCTTGAAAACTACGTTGAAACATTAAAGCTGCGGCCAAATGATAAAGACGCGAAATGGAATTTACAGCTTGCTCACAGAAATGTGGAGATGCTTGAAAATACGCAATGCGAAAATCCTCAAAATAGTGATAATGATGACAAGGGTGATGATGGGGATCAACAGCAGAATCAGCAGCAAAATAATAAAAATGATGAACAAGACAAAAATGACAAAGATGATAAGAATCAGCAAGAACAGCAGCAAGATGAAAATAAAAACGAGCAGCAAAATGAACAGCGAACTCAGGAAGAACGCGAGCAGGATTTAAAAAGGGAAGAAGCAGAAAGACTTATAGAGCTTTACGCGGATGACGCGGATACACTCAGCAAGCCAAAACAAAATAAAAGAGTAAAACAGCCTGAAAAAGATTGGTAGACAGAGAATAAGATGAGCGTGCCTTTTAAAATTTCTCATTCAATTTTATTACTGTTTTTGATGACAATTGCAGCACAAGCGGCATCCGCGGCGGTTGATTTCTCCATCAATACCGAACGAACTGTTATCACAAAAGGCGAACAGGCAGTTCTTATCGCTACGCTCATAACGCCAAAACCGATAAACAACAACGATATACCGAGACCAAAAGTAAATGAACACTTTGATTTGATAAATATAAACTCATCACAATCACAGTCACACCAAATTCAAAATATAAACGGCTCAATTGTGCAAGTCCGGGTATTTACCTACCGTTTTATCTATACGATCCGTTCAAATACAGAGAGCGGATTTACATTTCCGGCATTGACTGTTAATATTGACGGTAACAATTACAGCACACAGCCGCTTAACTTCAGGGTAACAAGCGAACCGGTGCGCAACCCTGATATTCAAGCCTCTTTGCACCTCTCAAAGCGCTCGCTTTTCCCCGGTGAACAGGCGATACTTACCTTAAAGATCGCTCAAAAACATAACGCGCCTATCCAAACACAGCGCGGATACGCGGGAGCGATAGAGCAGATTGAAAAATCTTTCGGCAGGGAGTTTTCTCTCAACCGCCTGTTTACAAATCAGGTCACGCAGGCTCAGGAGAGAATAAACGGGGAGATGTACAACACTTTTATACTTCGGTATTCAGTCTTTGCTCTCACCGCGGGAAATTACTCCATACCGTCACAGCTTTGAGTATGATGAGATACGGCAAACCGGGGGGCATAGGCGAGTCAATCCGTTTTTTAACGATTTTTTTGACGGCTTTTTCGGCGGCGGAACTCAAGCCGTACAGCAAAGAACGCACACCGCTCCGTTTAACGTAACGGTAAAACCGCTTCCGCCAAATGCGCCGGCGGGGTTCAACGGATCTGTAGGCCGTTTCACACTCACCGCGGCTGTTGAACCGCAAAGCGTTCCTGCGGGCGAGGCGGTTACACTGAGAGTCACGCTCAGAGGTAATACCAGAGCCGCAAATGTCGGCGATCCTGTTTTACCCGATCTCAATAATTGCGACGTCTTTACTCCCGAACGTCAAACGGTAACCGATACAGGCGCGGCAGGATTTTCTACAAGAAAAACGTACCGCTATCTTATCATCCCAAAAACAGAGGGCGCTCTTAACCTTGGGCCGATCACCTACCCCTACCTTGACCCTGAAAGCGGAACCTACAAAATAGCAAGCGCAGATCAGCTGACTGTAGACGTTACCCCCGGCAAAGGCGGCGCAAGAGAGCAGGCAAGATTCCTAACGCAGGATGAGATTCAAATGGTGGGACATGATATCCGTTACATTAAATCAATACCGAAAATTAACAATCAACAGATACGCCCATACCGCGCTCCGCACTGGTATCTGCTGTTTCCGCTGCCGTTTTTGCTGTTTATATCCGCATTGATTTACAAAATACACTCAAAACACAGCAGCGCAAATCAGTCTAAAAACAGACGGCAGAAAGCACTCTCTACAGCGCTCAAGGAGCTTGACAAAATCAACAAGAACTCAAATCTGTCAAACATTGAATTTTTAGGCAAGGCAGCGGTCACAATAGAAAAATATATCTCTCACAAGTTCACTTTCCCTGCCACAGGACGCACTCTCGAAGAGCTCAACAGCGAACTCTTATTGAGAAATATTGATGAACAAACTGTAACGGGGCTCACCGCGCTTATACAGAATATTGACGAATACCGTTTCGGCGGAAAAGCATTTGATTCCATAGGTAAAAGCGAACTGACCGCAAAAACCGCCGCGTTCCTCACAACTATGGAGAAGAGTGTGCAAAAAGATAAGCCGCTATCCGTAAACAGCGCCGTTTCCGTGTTGATTATTGTTTGCGGGATGATTATCCCTCTTCACGCGTCGCCGTCCGATAACCATAGTATGTGGTTTGAAAAAGCGAATGAGTTTTACGCCGCGGGAACTTACGACAGCGCTCAAACGTATTATTCGATGATTGTTGACGCCGGAATAAATAACAGCGCTCTGTTTTTCAATCTTGGAAACACATATCACAGACTCAATAAACCCGGACTCGCGCGTCTTTACTACGAAAAAGCGTCGCTCCTCTCCCCCAAAGACGCGGATATTCAGGCAAACATCCGCTTTATACAAACGATAATCGTTGACCGTTCGCAAGAGCGGCAGGGGGATGATTTTCTAACAGCCGTAATTTACAATATACATACGCTGCTGCCGCTTCAAAGTCAGCTTCTAATATTATTCATACTCACATTAGCGCTCTCTTTATTTGGTATAGGAATACTATTTAAGAGCGGCTTAAGCCGTTTGTGGCTATCCTACGGCGCCGCGTTATGTACGGTATTGATATTGACAACAGGTATCTCGGCAGGCTACAAAATATACGCGCTCGAAAGCCGTCAATACGCGATAATCTTAACGCCGACTCTTGACGCGAAAAATCAACCGATGGGAACCCAAAC
>WRCH01000061.1 GCA_009784115.1 Chitinispirillia bacterium | reverse complement strand
GAAAAAAGGAAACCAGACCCTTTGAACCCCCTGCGTTAGAAAGAACTGGGAAAAGTATTTTTTTTTTTTTATGTACTGAAGAAAGAAATTAAAAATGATTTGATTAAAAAAGGGGGGGGGGGGGGGGGGGGGTAATTCCCTGTTGTCAAATGGCGATGCGGAGTGAACGGCGCACAATTACGTATAACGCCCGTGAGCCTGTTTATGCCTGCGCAAGCCAAGATAGTAATAAACGTGATTGGGATAAAAAATAGAGAATTGTTCACAGTAACATAAATATAAATAAGCGCTTAAACAGAAGTAACAAAAATTTGGAAACGTAAAATGAAGTTTCAAAAAATCTAACCGAATGATAATGAAAGTAACTATATTACATTAATGCGGACGATAATTCTCATAGATGGGCGGGGACAGTGTTGCGTTTTTTGCGTTGCTTAGTGCAACTTTCGCAACTCCCCGAGATAGTCCGGCATTTCGGGGCAGTAAGTAAATCAAGATTCAGACAATGTGTACGCCCCCATTATTTATTTTATGAAAATGTCTATCCATGAATCTAAAAACATAATAGAAGCCAAAAACGTTTTTAAAACCTACGGAGACAGCGCTACAAACGCGGTATCCGGCGTGAGTTTTTCTGTTCCTTACGGCGTTTGCTTTGGCATGCTTGGGCCTAACGGCGCAGGTAAATCTACTATGATGAAGATGATCTACGGGGTGTGTCTGCGTGACAAAAAAGAAAACAGCGCTATTAAAGTTTTCGGACATGATCCCGGGGTTAACGCGCTTCCCATCCGCTTTTTGTCGGGCATCGTCCCGCAGGAAGATAATCTTGACGAAGAGCTAAATGTCGAACAGAATCTAAAAGTCTTTTGTAAATTTTATAATATTCGCGGCGAGCAGGCTGATAAGCGTATCGCGGAGCTTCTCTCATTTATGGAACTCTCCGAAAAGCAGCATCATGGGATAAAGCAGCTTTCGGGCGGGATGAAGCGCCGTCTCATTATCGCGCGCGCTTTGCTTAACAATCCCCGACTTCTTATACTTGACGAACCGACTACGGGGCTTGACCCGCAAGTACGTCATCTTATTTGGGATAAACTGCGTCACCTCAAACGCGATGGGATGACGATTTTGCTCACAACACATTATATGGACGAGGCGTTTCAGATTTGCGATACCGTTTTTATTATGGACAAAGGGAAACGTGTCGCAGAGGGAGATCCGCAGGAACTTGTTGACAAACATATAGAATCTTATGTTATGGAGATCTACTCAAAAGAGTCATTTTCTATCATCAGTAAAGACGTCAGCGAAAAGTGCTGCCGCGTTGATGAGAGCGGAGACGCGGTTCGTATTTACTCCGGTGATTATGAAAAACTGCGGGAATTTTCAAAGCATCTCGGGATAAAAGATTTTAATTTACGGCAGTCAAATCTTGAAGATCTCTTCCTTAAAATAACCGGGAGCGGACTCAATGCGCAGCAGTAAGGAATTAGGCTATCCCCCTTTTTTAACGCGGATACTTAGCGTATGGTACCGTCATTACAGGGTATACACTAAATATCTTATATCAAACGGACTGCCGCCGTTTCTTGAGCCGCTTATTTTTCTTGCCGGTATCGGGCTTGGCATGAGCCGCTACATTCACGAGATGGCAGGAGTCTCTTATTTAACGTTCATGGCGACAGGGCTCCCCATGACTTCCGCTATGTACACGGCCGCCTTTGAATGTTCATACAGCACCTTTATCCGGCTTGAGTTTGACAAGGTCTATGACGGGATGCTCTCTTCTCCTTTGTCAGTTTCGGATGTGCTTTTGGGTGAAGTACTGTGGGCGGGTACCAAAGGATTTTTCTTCTCTCTTGCGGTGGTGTCAGTCGTGTCGGCTTTTGGACTTATTCCAATGCCGGCAGGGCTTCTCGCTCCGTTTGTGGGGTTTTTTACAGGGGTGATGTTTGCGGCGCTTTCACTTGCGATTACATCGTTTGTCTCTAATATCAATCACTTCAACTTTTATTTCACGGGGATTCTTTCGCCGATGTTTTTCTTTTCGGGCGTGATATTTCCGATTGAGAATTTACCCGCTGCGCTTAGATACGCGGCGGAAGTTTTTCCGTTGACTCATTCGGTAAGGATAGCGCGTGATCTTACCTTTTGGGAGTTTTCGCCTGCGATGCTTTTCAGCTTGCTTTACATCGTGGTGTTTACTGGACTGATGGGGTGGATCGCTTGGAAGCGGCTTGGGAGGAAGATGATCTCTTGACGCGGGAAATCTCAAAAATTCCCCTCCTGCGGAGGGGAATTTCAAGAGGATAAAGCCTCTTAGAGAACCCCTTACCTCAACATCACATTAGACGTCATCTTCATACCATCCTTAACCTGATGTTTATCTCCTGCGTCTTCGCAGCAATCCCTCAACCGAATCTCTAAGTTTTTGCAGTTTAAATATCTCGTAGAGAAAAAAGACAAGCCCAAGAGCCGGAAGTGAGGCGCCGATACATATAAATACAGCCTGTACTCTTTTAATATCAGATATAATGAAACTTTCAAGCTGCCGGCGGATTGCAAAACAGAGCAGCATCCCCGTCACAGAGATCAACACAATCTTCGTCAGCTTAAAAATCTCATTTTTTGCTGTAGATAGTCCGCCGTAGCGTTTCCCCCAAATTGTGTAGAGGATGAGGAATTGAGCCGTCATGGCGGCACTTGACGCAACGCCAAGCCCTGCCGCTCCCATTTGTCTGCTGAGCATATAATACAGAGGAATGCTGAGAAGCGACACCGCCGTGCTTATTATCATAGGCAAAAGCGTTTTTTGCATAGCGTAAAACGGTCTTGCCGCAAGTATACAGACCGCACTCGCAAAAGCTCCGAATAAATACGCTGTGAGTACCGGAACTGTTTTTTGGGTTGACTCTTCGGTAAAGCGCCCGTGTTCGTAGAGAATGATAATAATCTGAGGAGCAAGCGCCATCATGATTGCGCTTAGCGGAATGAGATATAGCGCTATGCGGGTAATCATATTGTTAAGCAGTTCCGTCATTTTCGCATACGCTTTTTCTGCCGCTAATTTAGCGAGATACGGATAAAAAGCCACACCCGCGGCCTGACCGAAAACTCCGACAAGAATCATCATGGTACGCAGCGCATAATTTGCGCTCGCCACGGAGCCGCTCTCTAAAAATGACGCAAAGTAGCGAAAAAATATCTCATTGGAGAATGTCATCCCAAGCCCCGCGACAAGGGGAATTGTGATTTTAACATAGTGAGCGAACTCAGGATCCCGCAAAGAGAAACGAAACCGGTATTTCATCCTCAAATTTAAAGCTCCGGGCAGCTGTACCGCCACATTGCCGATAAACGCGCCGATAAGCACTCCCCAGGCAAATCCCTCTACGCCGAAGCGGGGGCCAAGAAAAATACCGCCTAAAATAATCCCAAGATTATAACACAGGGGGGAGAGCGCAGGCAGGAAAAAACGCTGATGGGCGTACTGTACAGCCATCAAAAACGCTCCCCAGTAGAAAAACATCTGCGCCGGTAAAATGATACGCGTTAATCGTACGGTAAGAGCGAAGGTTTGCGGATCCTGCCCCTTAAGGCCAGTCAGCGAAAGAAAATATGGAGCAAGTAAAACTGACAGCGGCAGAAAGACGGCAAACGCGGCAGTACCTATTGTAATAAGATTTGAAAAACATCTCCACGCTTCATCGGGATCATTTTTAACAAGATACTTTTGGAAGATAGGGATAAATGTAACAGATAAAAACCCGCCGGCGAGAAAATGGTTTAAAAGCTCCGGGATAAGAAACGCCGCGACATAAGCGTCCATTTCGCTTGAGGCTCCGCCAATATTTGCAAGCGTTACCTCTCTGAGCATTCCCGTTATGCGGCTGAGAAAAACGGAAGCCATCATAATAATGGTTGCTATGGAAATAGAGCGGCTAACGCTATTTTGCTTATCTTGCGCGGTGACAATGTTCTCGTCATTAAGATTAGTATTTTGCTGAGAGGGGTTTGCCATAGAAGAAAGATACACCCTGCGTCAATCTAATCACAAATAAAAAAGGCGGCCTCGTTTTGAGAGCCGCCTCGTTTTATAGTAAAGACAAGGCACGCCTTGTCTCTCCCTCTATAACGAAAAGATTACCTCTTTTTCCTTGCTATTGCTTTCTTTGCAGGCTTGGCGGCTTTTTTGATTTTGCCTTTTGATTCATTAATGATGCGGTAAGTCTGAGAAACTGAAAGATCAAACTTCTTGGCAAGAGCGGTTCCGGATGTTCCGGAATCGTAAGCCTCAACTATATCCGAGTTTCTCTCCGGATTGTTAATGATTGAAGAATCAAGGCCGTATTTTTTACGCATCTGATGAACAGCCTGGCGTGTAATGCCGAACAGTTCGCCGATAGCGGCGTCTGTTTTATGTTTCTTCTGCAATTTGCCAAGCTGGGCTTTTGTAATCTTAGCCATAGTAACTACTCCCCTGTGTTATTGTTTAAAAAAAGTGATTTTTGAAAACATTTTGCTCTGCCGGTTGTCAATAAATAGTAAGCAGTGTATATTTTGTATTATGACATTGTCAAAACATTCAATACTCTAAAGTATACTATATTTTTTCCTGAAATGCAACTACTTTGTTATACAAATGTGTTTTTAATTATTTTACCAATATGAATGAAGAAATAGTAGCTTATGTAAGGAAGCGTCCTGAGGGCGTGTTGTCGGAAGTGATCGCTTCTGAATTTTTGAAAATTAAGAACGCCGGTAAAAAACTTGCGGAGATTGCGGTAAAAGCAATTCTCCTAAAAGACGCGCGCGTGAATTTTACCGCGGATGGATTATGGAAGCCGGCTGCCGGACGTGTAAAGCAGGGTGAAACAGGAATCTCGGAGCTTGAATGGGTATCTGTTTATCTGCTGACCGATGCGCATCGCCGCTCGATTACGCATATTTCGCTTTGGACGATAGTGCCGGAGTCCGAATGTATATGCAGTGTGTGGCTCAAAAATCCTGCTGAGCTTTGCGATGAAGATAAAGAGCTTATGTGCGATGAGCGTGATGAAAAATTTTCAGAATCTATAGCGCAGGAAGCGGTTGGGCAGATATTAAACAACCTTAGAGGTAAAGCGGCTCTGTTTTTTTCTCAGCAGCAATTTTCGCTGTTCTCTCTTGGCGCACAGGGGTTTGGTATCGGTCTTGATGATTACTATATCATGAATCAATTATTACGCGCCGCAAAAGAGCATGAGTGCCGTCCGTTAACACTTGAGAGCGCTTCGCAGATGCTGATTGGTGAATACAGAAGCGCGGAAAGCGCTTACAGCAAGGGAGCGCAATTTTGCAGGCTGGCGGCAGTGTTAATTGACAAATTAAAACAAAAAGGAGTAGAAAGCCGCGAGCAGCTTGATAACACTCTGTCTCAAGAGATGAAATTTGATTTTGACGGAAAAGATATCTCACTAAAAAAGATAATGGAGCTTCCGCAAAGAGCAGGTGTTTACGGATTCATGGATAAAGCAGGCAAATACATATATATAGGTAAAGCGGTCAATCTGCGCAGAAGGGTACAGAGCTACTTTCGCTTTAACAGCGAATCGCCGCAAAAACTTTCTCAACTGCGTGCGGACGCGCATTCATTTACAGTTCACACCTGCGGTTCGGAACTCGAAGCCCTAATTTATGAATACCGTCTCATCAAAAAGCATAAACCAGTGTTAAACAGTCAAGGCAATATCGCCGAACGCAAAGGCAGTTACAAAGCGCTTGAAGACAGTGTGATAATTCTTCCTCACGCAAATGAAGATTATTGTATGCTGGTGTGGATAAGGAAAGAGCAAAAGGTGAAGATGAGAGTTATCAGCGCGCAGATTAACGATGAAGAAAAACTTCAAAATGAATTGAAAGAGTATTTTTATTGCAAAGAACTTCCCGCCTCATCGGAAGATTTCCCGGAACTTGAGATTGTCACAAGATGGGTAAAGCGCCGCCGCGATTCGCAGCTTATGATCTCTGTGGGGAATTTGGCTGATGAGGGTGAGATCGTTGAAGCGATCAGAAATTTGATATGACCGTGCTATATTTGTACGCGGCACGAGTTTACACTGTACCGCTAAGCAACCTCACGGCCCTACGTGCAGTTGCGTGCGGCACAGTGTAAACTCGTGCCGTATACACACCTACAGCAAAAAAACCTTAGTCTCCCGCTGTGAAAAGACAAACTCCTCGCCCTCTACATTAACTTTTACCGGGTTACCCCACCCCTCTTCAACAGAGAGCGTAAGCGTTTTGTGGTTGAGTGTAATTGCGATCCAGTGGCTGCGGTAGCGGATTGAGATGCGGATTTCTGAGACCGCCTCTGGCAGACGCGGTTTAAAGTGCAGTACGTCTTCTCTGATCGCGAGCCCAGTGTAGCAGCGCTGTATCAGGTCAACGGTTCCCGCCATTGCTCCAAGGTGAATCCCCTCGGATGTGGTGGAACCCTGTATATCTTTAAAGTCGGCGCCAAGCGCGCTTTTGAAAATATTCCATGATGCGTTGCGGTCTGAGCGAGAGATAACCCATGAGAATACTATACGGCTAAGTGATGATCCGTGCGCCGTGCGGTTTCTATAATAATCAATTGTATTAAAAATCGTTTGCGGATTAAAATCATAACCCATAGCCGCGAAGATTACGGCAAGCTCTTCAATTGAAAAAAGATAAAAAAGCATGAGCGCATCCGCCTGCTTTCCCGCCTTATAATTATTTACAGAATCATTTTCACTCTCAAGAATTCTGTCAAGACGCATACTCTCACCGTACTTTTTTTTGTAACTCTCCCAGTCAAGCTCTTTTAAATCGCAAAATCCCTCATACTGCTCTATCACCCCGCAGTTAAAAGGAATAAACATCCGGCGGCAAACCTTTTCCCATCTGTCAAGTTCTTTGTTGTCAATTTCAAGATCACTAAGAAGCTCTTCTCTGCGCCTGTCGTCAAGGATTTGCAAAACATTAAAAGCCTTGTGTATCACCCATGCCGCCATAAAGTTTGTGTAAGCGTTATTATTGATACCGGGAGTTTTCGCGCCGGGATAGGCGGTGTGATATTCGTCCGGCCCCATTACTCCGTGGATTTCAAAACGTTCTCTCTGAGGATTAAAACGGGCGATTGACGACCAAAACCGGGCGATTTCGAGAATCATTTCCGCGCCAAAATAATACAAAAACTCTTTATCGCCTGTAACCTGATAATAATTCCATACGTTAAATGCCACGGCGGAATTTACATGGTATTGCAGGTGAGTAACATCCGCGGTCCAGCGTCCCGATTGCGGGTTCAAATGAATTTTCTGGCTCTCCTCCCTGCCGTCCGAACCGCTCTGCCAAGGATACATCGCTCCCTTAAATCCGGCCCCTTGGGCGGATTCGCGCGCTTTGCCGAGACGGTGATAACGGTACAATAAAAACTCACGTGTCAATAATGGGTTACGCAAATTAAGGAGCGGAAACACAAAGAGTTCATCCCAAAATATATGCCCCCGGTAAGCTTCGCCGTGAAGCCCTCTCGGCGGGATCCCTACATCTAAAACGTAACTGCCCGGTGAAACTGTCTGCAATATATGAAACAGGTGAAGACGAATAATTTGCTGGCTATGAAAATCACTGCCCATATAAATATCAAACCGGTTCCAAAGATGCTTCCACGCTTTATTCTGAGAGATCAAAAGAGTTTGAAAGTTAAGTATCTTCTTTGCCTCTTCACAAGCCTCATAAACAGGCTCACTTATCGCCGGGTCTTTTGATGTGTAGATAGCGGTATATTTTTCAATGTTAACGCTGTACTGTTCTTTAAGATCAAACAGAAGCTCCTCCGCAATCTGTTTTTCGCTGTTAACAGTAAACCGTTCAAGCGCTATCGGCCCTCTGTCATCAAACACGCGGCATCGGACAGCAATTGCCATATGTAAATGTGACTGAGAGCTCTGAACTTCAAGAAACACTCCATCCTCAGAAAAACCGCCGCAGCGCAGCGCCTCTAAATGATTTGAGCTAAGCTCCCGGTAACGCTTTACCCCGCAGTTTGTCACAGACGCGTCAACAGCGCTTTTTATCCTCACAGGGCCGCACCAATTATGTGCTGTCAATTTCCAGCGAATCGCGGCTAAATGAGGCTTCTTTATGTGTACAAGCCTTTGAGCCTCAATTGCGGTGATACGGCCGAAATCATCCTTAAAACATATATTTGTGCAAAGAACTCCCTGCTTCATGTCAAGCACCTGCTCATAATCAAGAAGCTCTGCACGATCAAGCGAAAACCACTCTCCATCCCCAATCCGCAATTTTAATACAAGCCAGTTGGGCCAGTTAACAAGATCTTCATTCTCTATAACATGGCCGCCGGCTTCGCTTTTGAGCCGGTTATATCCGCCGGCCAAATACGTACCGGGATAATGAAACTCACCCGCCGCCGCACTCTCATGAGCGCCGCGGGTTGCAAAATAACCGTTGCCAAGAGTACACAGCGCTTCACGATGCGTCTCACTATTCGCGTCATATCCCTTATATACAAGATGAAACCCATCTCTATTCTCCATAGCGCAATTATATGAAGCAAGTTGTATACCTTAGTACTGTCGTTGGGACTGGGTACCCACACAGAATAGCGAAGAGCCGATTTAACAAAAATGTTTTTGCAACAGTCCCAAATCAAGCTGCGGATACACAGGAAACCTGTCAAGCAGCTTCTTAACCATAGCACGCGCTTCCGACGCGGCTTTTTCATCAACGATATATTTCGCCTTGCTTGGTTTCCCCGCGTTATTACCGGACGCGATAATTTCAGGTTTTGTATTTGACAGTACTATCTTTAATATCGCGGCGATCTCTTTCATCTCTTCAGTTTTCATCCCAAGAGTTGTAACAGCCGGCGTACCGATGCGAAGACCGCTCGTGTACCAAGGGCCGTTAGGATCAAAGGGCAGGGAGTTACGGTTAAGAGTGATACCGCAATCTCTCAATGCGCTCTCTGCTTGACGTCCGGTAAGTCCGTATTGAGTGACATTGATAAGGAAGAGGTGATTATCAGTACCGCCGGTCGCGATGCTCATCCCATTCTCTACACAAAAACCGCTCAGTGCGGATGAGTTTTTAACGATCTGTGCAGCGTACTCTTTGAATGACGGAGAATTCGCTTCTGTAAAGGCAACCGCTTTAGCGGCCATGCAGTGACCAAGCGGGCCGCCGATTACAAGCGGACATCCTTTGTCTACGTTTTCCGCAAACTCTTTTGTGCAAAGCACCATACCGCCGCGGGGGCCGCGCAGTGTTTTGTGTGTAGTTGTTGTTACTATATGAGCGTGCGCTACAGGATCAAAATCACCTGCAAAAACTTTACCCGCAACAAGACCGGCAAAGTGCGCCATGTCAACCATAAATACCGCGCCCGCTTTATCCGCTATTGCCCGCATTCTTTTAAAATCAATTTTACGGGGATAGGCGCTGTAGCCGGCAAGTAAAATAAGCGGCATTAATTCAAGAGCCATTTTCTCTACATTGTCATAATCAATAAGCCCTGTGCTTTTGTCAACACTATAATTAAAGGCTTCAAACATTTGTGCGCTGACATTGTGACGGTAGCCGTGGGTGAGATGTCCGCCCGAATAATAATCAAGCGCAAGAAGCCTTTGATTGCCAAGTTCCGCTCTGATTTTGTTCCACGCTTCCGGTGTTAAGTTTGCCGGATTTGTTTCGCCGAGTTTCTCAAGCGCTGGAGTCTCGACACGGGTAGCAAGAATCGCCCAGTATGCGATGAGATTAGCGTCGGCGCCGCTGTGGGGCTGCACATAGGCATGTTCTGCACCAAAAAGTTTACACGCTTCCTGAGCGGCGTAAGATTCGATAGAGTCTATGTTGTCGCATCCTGCGTAAAACCTGTGATGGGGGAACCCTTCGGCGTATTTATCTGTCAAAAGATTACCCATAGCAAGCTGTGTTGGCAGCGAGCAGTAGTTTTCGCTTGCGATAAGTTTAAGATTTGAGCGCTGATCTGCAAGTTCCTTAACTATGGAAGCGGCGATGCCGGGAGTAACTTTCGCGACCTCTGAAAGATTGGCCAAGTAGGCAGCTAAGCCTGTGTCAATTTTATCGTGGCTTACAGAGGAGAGATATGAACTAAGAGCGTTGTTTGACATTTTGAATCCTTTTATTTTGTTTGGTGATATTTATAGATAATCGTATAAAATACTTTATGAGAAGCGTATCGCGTTATTTTTTTAATGAAGAGTTATTGCAATATCCGCATACAGTTATCCGAATCTAACAGGTAACGTAATCCTTATCATAGATAATAGTAAGGCGGCAATTAAAGGCCGCAACTCCCGGCACATCGACTGCACGAACCATCGCGAGGCCGCTGTACCGGGAGTTGTGACCTTTAACTGCCGAAGTAATAGATAAAAGCAAATAAATACTAAATTGGTAGAAGCGGAAAAAACAAGCTGCAAATGCGTCAATTTTTATTTTGGCATACATTTTGTATTTTAAAATATTAAGAGTCGCTTATAGAGAGTGCTTTCCGCTTTGAAAGGAGATAAATCATGAGACGAAACGAAGCGGTCAGGCGTGTTAAAGAGAAATCAAGCGGTATTGAAAATAGATCTGTATCCATACCTTTTTTGGCCGGCCGGCCAAAGCGGGATGCTGTAATAAGTTGTGACGATTTGACTAACCTCAAAATAGCGCTGGCGATTTGCGTCACGCTTGAGGAGTTTCTTGAAGTGACCTAATGGGGGTGGTGGGTTACACCATCCACCCTCTGTCTGAAGTGCCCGATACGCCTTTCACAAGAAGCTCAAAGTCATCAGGGTTAGAGGCGCTTTGCTTGGCGATTTCAATTGATATCAGATCATCGCGGTAGAGCTGCAAAAGGGATTGGTCAAAGGACTGTGAGCCGTACTGGGTGTAGCCCTCCCTTATAGCTGTTGCGATTAGGTGTGTTTTATTCTGGTCAAGAATATACTCCGCGATAGAGGCGTTATTAATAAGAACCTCGGCTGCAGGTATGCGTCCCTGACCATCCTTGCGCGGCAGAAGTCTTAAAGATATTATCGCTACTAAAACATTTGAGAGTACAAGTCTTATTTGGTCGTGCTGGTGCGGCGGGAAGAATGAGATTATGCGGGTTAGAGTCTCTACGGTATTCATTGTGTGCAGAGTGCTCATTACAAGATGACCGGTGTCCGCGGCGCTCATTGCCGTCTCAATAGTCTCCCTGTCGCGCATTTCGCCTATCATAATAATATCAGGATCCTGTCTGAAACTCCCGCGCAGAGCGTCTGTAAATGAGGGCGAATCTGTACCGATCTCTCTTTGCGCGATGATGCTTTTTTTATCTTTATGTAAAAACTCTATCGGATCCTCAATTGTCATTATGTTAACAGATGCTGTAGAGTTAATATGGTCAAGCATGGAGGCGAGAAGAGTTGATTTTCCGCTTCCTGTAGTTCCGGTAACTAAAATCATCCCGCGCTTTCTCATCGCGATGTCAAGAATCACGCCGGGAAGCGCTAAATCTGTAAAGTGCGGCACGCCGAATTTGATAGAGCGGATAGCCATAGACGGAGTTCCGCGCTGTTTGAACGCGTTTATTCTGAAACGCCCAACACCCGGAACGCTTGCCGCAAAGTCATTCTCTGAACTATTCAAAAACTTATCGTATTGATCTTTTGTCATTATAGTTTTGAGCATTGCGTCCAAATTTTCCATAGTGATGGCTGTTTGGCCCACTTTGTAAAGCTCGCCGCTTATCCGCATAACAGGCACAACCCCGCAGCGAATGTGGAGGTCAGAGGCCTTTTTGTCGTTCATCGCCTTAAGCAGCGCATATATTTCTATCATAACGGCAGCTCCATTAGTTTTCGTGGTGAATGAGTTAGCGTTTCACAGCCTTCTTTTGTGAGTACAACCATATCTTCAATGCGTACTCCGCCCAATTCAGAAATATAAATTCCCGGCTCTATAGTTATAACACTATTTTTCAGCAGCGGTGTCTCATTTTTTGGGCTTATCCGCGGTTTCTCATGGACTCTAAGTCCAATGCCGTGTCCCGTTGCGTGGCCGAATTGATCTCCGTAACCGCTTTTCTCGATGATGCTTCGCGCGGCCAAATCAACTTCACACGCTCTTATATTCGCGCGGGCCGTCTCTTTTGCGCACCTTTGCGCTTTTTGAACGATGTTATAAATGCTGCGCTGACTGTCTGAGGCTTTTCCAAACACAAACGTGCGGGTGATGTCGGAGCAAAAACCGTTTACAACACACCCAAAGTCAACTAAAATAAAATCTCCGGCAGCAAGTTTACAGTCGGCGGGCCGTCCGTGCGGCAGACTGCTTCGCTTTCCGAAGAGGACTATCGTTTCAAAAGACGGACGCAGTGATCCATACTTTGAACAGAGATTTTCTAAATTGCGCGCGGCCTCAATCTCTGTCATCGATATTTTGATAGTTGGCAAAAGCGCTTTTAACGCAAGATCACCGATGCGTGCCGCCATTTTCATGCTCTCAATCTCGTTGTCAAGTTTTTGAATAGAGACATTAGAGATTTCATTTGACATGGGGACAAATTTAACTTTCGGTAAAACCCGCTTAAGCTCATGGAACTGGTCTATTGTTACTGTGTCGGATTGAATTCCGATTACGGATTTGGTATCAATTACCGCGCGCAGATATTTGTAATTAGACTCTTCAATCAGGTGGAATTTCCAAGATTTATTTGTACGGCAAAATTCGTTGGCCGCTTCTTTGTATCTGAAATCTGTAAACAATTGAAGAGTGTCTGCGCCGATAAGAAGCGTTGCGTTTGAAGAACGAAAGCCGCTTATATATTCAACGTCCGCCGTATCTGTTATGAGCAGATGGGTGCATTTACGGGCGGACAGAATTTTGCGTACGGCTTTTATTCTTGATATCATAGAATCATTTTTTCGTTTTTTTCTTTATCCGTACGCCCGCCAGCGGTCTATTGTCCTTTTTTTTACTGTTTTTTTTCCGCCCCTGCTGAAGAGTGTTTTCAGGTATTAGCGCGTTTTTTTTTTAGTTGACTCCGATGTGTCTGCTTCAGAGCCTAACAAATCTTTGATCTCCTGAATCTTAGACTGCAGACGCGGGTCTTTTGGATCGCGCAGCGCGAGCCGTTCGTAAATTTGAAGCGACAGTTTGGGCTGACCCTGCTGAAAATAGATGTCGGCAAGAGTTGGCGTGAGTACGTGATCCGGGAGCTCAAGCGCGGCGTCCGCATCCCGTTCGTCAATCTCTTCATCACCAAAGTTTGCGCCTATGTCAATAGTTTCGGTTTCACTGACTCCCGATTTGAAAAGCTGGCGGATTTTTTCCTGAACATCATCCCCGTCTATCATGTACGGCTGTTCCGCAGTGTCAATCAAGTCAGATCCTGTACTGCCGGTATCAATCAGTTCGTTAGCAAAAATATTTTCGCTCGGCGGACTTTCATCTGTAAAGAGACTGCTTGAAACGGTGTCAAACGAATCAACGATGCTATTATCAAGAGGCTGTTCAAGAAACGCTTCTTCAAATTGATTTGCTGATTCTTCCTGTACAGCGGTAGAAACAGTATCCGTCACATTAAAAAGATCCTTAAGGCGTGCTTCTATATCGTCGCCGCTAACCTCATCATCATTAATAACGGCAGAATCAATTATAGAATTATCCGGCGTAATATTTTGAATATAATCCTCTTTAATATCCTGCGGCGAACTCTCCTCTATTGAATTCAGTTCTGCCGCGATCAGATCACCTATCCCAGAGATAGCAGCATCAGTGTCTTGCATAAGGTTTTCAGAAGAATTTTCTGTGATATCTTGGGTAAAATCCTGCAGTAAACTTTCCGTGATAGAATTTTCCTCGACAGAACTTTCTAAAGAATTAAGTTCCGCTGCGATTAGATCATTAATTCCCGAATCGGCAGTTGCCGCATCCTGCATTATATCTTCGGTTACAGGCAATTCTTCTGTGATAATCGGTGCGGAACCTGCTGATAACGGCAATGGTGATGATAACGGTAAATCCTCTACTGAATCATGCGCTGCCGCGATTAAATCATTTATCTCTGAATCAACATTTTCCGTATAGTTAAAATCGGAAACCGCGCTGCTGCTCTCTATCGCTGCGCCGTCAGCATCGGAAAAGTCTGAGAAATCAGGCGCAATGTTTCCGTCGCCATGCTGCGCGAAGAGTTGATCTATGCGTGATGAGATATCATCACCGGAGACGTCCTCCTGCTCTCCGGCAGCGGTATCCAATGGGGTATCGGTTGAGCCGCCGCCCATCTCTTCGGCAATGATGGCCGCAATATCATACTGCTCATTGCTTAAAATCGGATCATTATCATCTATACTTGTTTGAAATGCTCCCGCGCCAAACAGAGAGCTGAGCTGGTTTTCGACATCTTCGCCTGTGACTTCACCGCTGTCAGAATTTTCATCTATTGTTGGTATTGATGATGCCGGCGGTGTGGCGCTGTTGTTTGCCGTCTCCATGCCGGAGTCAAAGAACACCATATCCTGTTCACCGCTTTCCGCGGCGCTTGAAGCGCTGTCGGGCTCAGCGAACAACAGGTCGAGCCTGTTTTCGATATCATCCCCGGACGGCTCATCAGCCGCCGCCGTAAATGTATCCAAACTATCAATTTCATCCGCGGCCGGAACTTGAGGCGCAGAGGGCGGAGCAGAGATAGAGTTCCCAAACAGTGAGTCAAGCTGATTCTCAATATCATCACCGGTTGGTTCGTCGCCGGTTGTCATTGTGAATATGCCGGTTTCATTATTCTCAAGAAGACCGGCGTCTGCGGAATCTGAAAAATTATCGGAACCAAACATAGCGTCAAACTGATCTGCAACATCGTTCCCTGTAGGCTCATCTGTTGACAATGCAAACATATCCGCACTGCCGCTTTGCGGAGCGGGTGCATCATTTGCCGAGGATGGGAGCGGGTCGGGGGTTATATCCCCAAACATTGCGTCAAGCTGATTTTCAATATCGCTCCCGGACGGTTCATCTGTTGACAACGCGAACATATCCGCACTGCCGCTTTGCGGAGCAGGTGCGGCAACTTCCGCAGATGGGAACGGGTCAGAGGTTACATCCCCAAACATCGCGTCGAGCTGATTTTCAATATCGCTTCCTGACGGCTCATCCGTTGACGATGCAAATATATCAGCACTGCCGCTTTGCGGAGCGGGAGGAGCCGCCGGCATCATGGGGGATGAGAACTGGACAGTTTCGGTGCCTATCTCCCCAAACATGGAATTGAGCTGATTTTCGATATCGCTTCCGGTTGGTTCATTTGACTGTGCCGGGAGCAGATCTGATGTAAGAATAGTACTTGTGTTGTTGTGAACAGCGGGAGCGGCAGGAGCCGCATACGGCGTTTCTGACTGAATCGTATCCATGTTCTGTATATCCGCATCGTCAATCCCAAAAGATTTAAGATCCTTTACTGACGAGGCGACATTTATCGGTTTTATCCCCAAGATATCAAAAACATTTCCCTGGATGCTTGACGGATGCTTTGTACTGAGATTTTTTACAGCGGGGTTATCGGGTTCCATCTCAAAGAGGATACGGTACAGACCGCCAGCTTCTTCCGCGCGTCCTAGTTTAATGAATATATCCGCAAGCATTTTGAGTGCGGCGTGATTTCGCTTATCGGCAACGCATACTTTTTTGAACTCTTCAATAGCGGCCTGAAAATTTTTCTGCTCCGCATAACAGCGCCCAAGTACAAGCCGTCCGGTAACATAGTTAGGATGCTCGGCAAGTCCTTCAAGACACAGGCTTATCGCTTGCCCAACATCACCCTTGATCCGGTATTTATCGGCCAAACGGGAAAACGCCCGTGACTGCGGGTTAAATCTTAGCTGCTCCTCCAAAACCTGGATTGCCGACATCTGCGCTTTAGCTGCCATTAGCTTGTCCTCCGAATATATCGCTTCTTGCTGATATCAATCTTCAAAAATTATATAATACATAAATATAATCTTTATATATAAGTATATGCGAATAATTGTTGCTTTACGATGAAAAAAACCGATCCAAAACTATTCCGTGCGGATTTTTGATACGATAGACGTAGTCGAGCGGCCTTGCACAAAGGAGAGAATCTCAACTTTGCCGCCATACTGCTCTACTGTCTCCCTCTCAAGAATATCCTTTGTATAGTCGCCGCCCTTCACATGGATATCCGGCTTAAGCACGCTTAAAAAAGCGCGCGGGTCATCTTCATGAAAAATAAAAGTCCCAAATACCATTTTAAGTGAGCCGACTATAAGCGCTCTGTCAGTCTCGTTCTGTACAGGACGTCCTTCACCCTTTAGTTTACGAACGGTTTCATCAGCATTTATGCCTACAACAAGCATATCACCAAGCTGCGCAGCTTCACTAAGGTATTTGATATGTCCTGCGTGCAGCAGATCAAAGCACCCATTAGTGGTGATAAGCGTTTTGCCTGATTTGCGCAGCGGTTCAATCACACTCAAAATTTCGTTAACACTCCCGTAAACGTGTAAATTCATCTGTTCACCGATAATCATTAATATTTAAAGATGACAATAAATAAAAATAGCATTAGGCAAAGGCTTATACCTATAGGCGGTGTGCATTTTTGTTTTTAATTTTTAAATATGTTTTGACTTTTTTGAGGGAAAATTATATTTTATAATACTGTAAAATTACTGATCAAATAATGCAGCCGTAGCTCAATTGGATAGAGCATCTGACTACGGATCAG
>WRCH01000060.1 GCA_009784115.1 Chitinispirillia bacterium | reverse complement strand
TGTCGCAAAAGCCAAGTCTGCTGTCGCGGGGGGTAATAACATTCGGTCTTGAGTGTATCTTGGGGCTGTATACCGCCGCGGCGTTAAAGAGACGGTCGCTGAAGTCAAGCTCGTAAATTTGCGCTCCGTTTTTGTGATCAATGTATACCTTAAGCTGACTGTTTGACATGATGATGCTTTTGTAGCCGTTGCGCAAAAAATCTGTAAGCTGAATAATGCCGTTTTGGGTCTCTTTTAATTTGTAAAGCTCGCGCTCTGTCTCTATTAGTTTACCATAACTCCACAGACGGTCGGTAATTGAGCAGAATCCGGTTTGTTCCGCCGGAAGAAAACGGTTTATGTCCTGCGCGAAGAAGAGCTGGCGTCTGAGCTTGGCCGCGAGTTTTGCGTCTTTAATACTGTTCACCGCGTCGCACGCTTCCATGAGTTTGCGCTGCAGGATACTGATCTGATCATAGCAGTGCATAAGATTAAGAAAGTAGGGCGAAGCGGGCTCATTTTGCGAGGGTACCAAACTTGACGGAAAATAGTGCAAGCCTAAAGGCGGGGTGCCGCCTGCCACATCTTTAAATCTTAAAGGATGAAGTTCAAGGATATGCTTGTCTATCTCCGCCGCGATCTTTTCTATCCATTCCGACTGCTCTTTGTCACTATCACAAGGTTTGTCAAGCGAATACAAATAGCGCAGGATAAGCATTTTTGAGCCGGACTTATCTTCAGGAAAATTCTCGTTTATCCATCCCATAAGATTTTGCGGCGCGTTATGGCGGTGATACGACCAAACTGGAAAGACCGCAATCGAACTCCCCGTATACTCGGTTATCCAGTACCCGCAGCTCTTAGCTTCGTTTCTATCTAAAAGCGAGTTTGAGACCACAGCGTATTTAAGCCCAGCGCCGCTGAAGAGATCGATATGCGACGGTTCCCAGTTGGAGAAAGGGAGCGCATAGCCCTGAGGAGCGGCGCCTGTAAGTTCGGTAAAGACCTTCATCCCCGCCAATATATTCTCGTTAGTCAGCCACTGGGGCGAGAAGCTCAAAAACGGTTCGGTGTAACCGGTGCAGAGCCATTCGACCTGACCGCGTTTAAACATATCTCTAAGTGAGGAGATGATAAGCGGGTCTATACATTCAAGAATATACCCCGGGAGCGCGGCATTAAAGCGCAGTCTTGGGAAGCGTTCGCAAAGCGCGAGCAGCTGTTCCGCGAACTTGTTGATAGAGCCACAGAGCTCCTTTTTGGGCACAAGAGCGTTTTTGTAAGGCTGGAGCAGAAGTATAAGTTGATCGCGTTTCATAATAAATCCTGCACCTTTCTATATATTATAGAAATTAAAATCAGCCGGAAATAAAGTCAAATCTGCGGGAACACCCCGCAACGCCCCGCCATAGAACTTGTTTACTTCGGCGAAGCCAATCACCCCCAATCCCCTCATCCCTCCTGATCCGTTGAACAGGCTTTCAACGCTTTTTGTGAAAATGCCGTAAAATACCGTGCACTGCGCATGTAAAAGCCTTACCGGCCGTCAGCAAGAGACAATGAACATCGGGGATAAAACCTCTTTTTGACTAAAAATCAATAATAAGCAAAGTGGTATCATCATCCGGCGGTATAGCGCCGCAGAAGTTCTTCAAATCTTCTAAAATAGCATCGACCGCGTTATCCGGTGAAAAGTTTGCGGTTTTACATGCGATATTTATCATATTATCCAAACCATACATCGTATTATCCGCGTTGACCGCTTCGGTAATTCCGTCGGTGTACAGTATCAGCCGGTGTTCTCCGTGTACGTAATCTAACTCCTTTTCGCAAAGCATCATATCCGGAAAAACTCCCAAAAACAGGCCGTCGGCTTTGATCAGAGTGTGCTGACCGGTTTTTTTGTTGATGAAGATGGTAGGGCAGTGGCCCGCGGAGGAGTATTTGATTTTTCTTTTCTTTACGTCAAATACCGCGTAAAAAATAGTGACAAAATGGCTTGTCGCTATTTCCGATATAAACACCTCGTTGATTCGGTCTAAAGTTTTTTGAGGAGATGTTTCGTTTGTGGAGTAAGTTTTCAGCAGCACTTTTACCATCGACATTATAAGAGCCGAGGCTATGCCGTGCCCGGATACGTCCGCTATTATAAGTCCGTAAGTGTTTTCCGCTATCTTAAAAAGGTCAAAATAGTCACCGCCCACCGTGTTTGCCGAGGAGTAGTGAGTGCCTATGGAGTACTCTTTTGAGCTTGTAATATTCTGCGGCAAAAGCCTCTGCTGAATTGTTTGCGCCTGCTCCAAGTCAAGCCGTATCTTTGCCTGTGCGCTTTGCAGTTCGTGATTCACTGTACGTAAAGTATCATTCACATCTTTTAAATTCTGATTTGCGGCGTCAAGCGAGTCCATCATCCGAACGTTTTCTGTAATAAGGCCGACTACATTTACGATGCTTGTGAGTGTGGCGATATCATCGCTTGTTATCGGCTTTTTTATAATGCTGCGGTCTAACCAAAACGCCCCTTCCGCTTTGAACGAGGCGCATGAGAGACAGTTTTTACGCCGCTCATCTTCCGGTGTGTCCGGGTTCATACATTTATTGGGGATACTCCAGCAGTACGGATTGGCGCTTTCGTAGCACTGACAGGTTTTCTTGTTACACCCCTTTATCTCCCAGCACCTGTGGTTTGGTTTATTTAAAAGCGGCACTAAAATATATGAGCCGCTGCCAAGTTCCGAAAAGAAGCGGTCGCTTTGAGGATCGGGTTCCTCTACAAATATGTGCCGGTTTAAAAATATTGAATCGGTGATCTCACCGCCGTCAAAACCAAGCGGTATTGAGATTTTTTTTGCAGTCTCGTCTTTTATCCCTATCCATTCGCGCGGCTCAAGGCAAAATGTCGCGCGGTTTATCGCAAAGAGTATAACACGGTCAAAATCCAAAAAATCCTGAAACGAAAGCAGCGCGGTTTTTATTATGCTTTTTAGATCGGTACAGGAGTGCAATACCTTCGTAAGCTCATTAATCATGGAGGAATTAATGAGCTGGGATTTAAGGAGCTCGTTCTGTGTATGCAGGTCAAACGCAGAATTCATCTATACCTCTTGACTTTTACCCAACTTTTGAACCATTTTTATAGTCTGTGTTTACAATTAGACGCTCACCGGAGCGTATATGGATGTACACCAAATAATAATATCATTAAAGAGGATTAATGCCAAGGAGGAAATAGATTTTGGATATTCAAAAAAAGAAAGCTGCGGAGTCTGAGCAGGATCCTGTTATTGAGGGAATACTTAAAGCAAGAAATTTCATGACTAAAAACGCTACCGCAATTGCAGTTTGCTGCATAGCGTTAGCAGTTATTGCCGGCGGCGGTCTCATATACGGCAATATGAAATCATCAAGCACAAAAAAGGCGCAGGAAATTTTTGGCATAGGCATAATGGACTACGCTGATGAACAGTTTGACAAGGCGCTTGCCTCATTCAGTGATGCAGCCAATAATTTCAGACACACCCCGCTTGCGGCAATGAGCGCGTTTATGATGGGCAGTATTTACTTGCAGCAGAATGATCCCGATCAGGCTGTAACATGGTTCGAAACGGCCGTAAACAGCAGGGGGCACAGCGGTTTTGTAAAAGCTCAGGCTTATGAGGGTCTCTCTGTAGCTTATGAACAGAAAGGCGATCCGGCGAGAGCTGTCAGATATCTTGAAAGAGTATTAAAAGACAATAACGCAGCGCACCGCCACGCGGCGGTACGCTTCCGCCTTGCTCTGCTTAACAAGAATAATCCAAGTGTGGCAAGCGCGTTTTGCAGAGAGCTGATTGCCGATACAACGGCTGTCGCATATCACCAAAAGGCAGAAAATTTACTGGCTGCAATTAAAGCCGCCAATTAATATTCGCAGGGACGGGGCTTGCCCCCGTCCGCATTTGATCATATAGAGGAGACGCAAGAAAATGAAAATTTTAGTATTAGACGACGAAAACAAAAAAAACGGCAAGATTACCGATCTGTTTGACACGAGAAAAATTGACGGTATGCTCTGCTCTACGTCAAATGAGTTTTTAAATGCCGTAGAGGCGTCAAAATTTGATACGCTTTACATTAACGCAGACACATGGTGCAAAGGCCGCGCGATCTACGATTATTTTGACATCAGCAAAAAAATCGAAACAAAACCTGTGGTTTTTTATAACGCAGAAGAAAAATTCCCCGGAATAGGCGGCAGGCAATCCGTTGAGCAGGATAAGATTTATTATAAGCCTGTTGAGTTGGATGCGGTTTTTGCGGGTTAGTATTAAGGGCGGCCGCAAGGGCATGTAAAACCTTATCAAAATGACAGCGGCAGTTTTTCATTGAAAAGGATTCCTGCGGGGCGTTATTCAGTATATCGCAGAGATCACAGAGAACGGCAGGCGGGTAAATAGCTCGGCGATTGTTTTAATGAAGCAGGGCGGGATGCGCAAGATTGGCAGCCCGGGGTTTTACCCGGGGCTTTCCCGTATCATAGGTATCTATCTTAAGACTGCAAGCCGCGTTTGAACTGATAATATAGCGCAAGTCAATCCTCTTATATCCGGACTCATTTTTATCACTCAAATGTTCATCTCTCAGTACGATTATATGCGGGTTAAAGCCTGTGCTGAAAGTGAATTCGTGCGCCTCTTTTTGCGCTTCTTCGCTTACTATAAAAAGCGGTACCGCCATAACTTTTTTTCTCTTCAAAAAAGGTTCAATCTCTCTTTCCCGCACTCTTTTAATTTCACTGCATTTGCCCTGAGCGCTTATCCACGCGGTTTTATCTCTATCAGGATGAATGATTACGTTAACTAAAGCGTGGGGACTCTTAAATTCTGAGATTTCGATTGCGGCTTTAGTTGATGACTGCAATGCGGCAATTGCTATTAAAAATGCTGACAGCGCGCCCGCGTGCAGTAAAAAAGGTTTGCGCAAGTTTTTATTTACAGCACACAAGCCGATAATAAATGTTGATATAGCGAATAGCTGAAGAGCGGTCGTGTTTGAAATAACTATCTCGCTTAACGCGAAACGTTCACTGAATCTGCTTAAATAAATCATTGAGCTAAGGATTTTTTCAGCTCCCAAGATAGACAAATTGCAAAGCGGCGCTATGGGTGATAAAATGACAGCTCCAAAGAAAAACCACATCGCCGCCGCCATTAGGGGGATTGCGACAGGATTAAAAAATATCCCGTAGATAGAAAATGTTCCGAAGTGATGAAGGAGTACCGGGATTGTGGCCGCCGACGTGGTAACAGAGAGCCAAAAAGGCGTCAGTGCTTGACGAATAAGAAAATCTGAGCGCCTGTTTTGAAGTTTTGGGGTCATTGTACATAAAATCGGCTGAAGCAGTATTATGCTTGCCGTAGCGGCAAAGGAGAGCTGAAAACCCGCTGAAAAAAGACTGTGCGGTGAGAGATACAGCCAAAATAGCCCCGCGGTGCCAAGAGAGTGTATTGAGTGATTTTTTCGCTGGAGGAGCATTGACAAGCAGAAAAAGGTAACCATCACCGTGGCTCTGAAAAGCGAGGGGATGAATCCGATAAAAAAGAGATACCCCCAAAGCGCGCTTATAGAAAGAATCATCCGCAATCGATAGGGAACGCCGCAAATTTTAAGCGCCGTTACGATTGCCGTAAGTAAAAGCGCCGCGTGAAAACCGGATATCGCAAGCAGGTGAACAACGCCCGCTTTTCTAAAAGTTGCGTCAAGCGAACGCGAGCGGTACTCATTTTCAGCCAAAAACGCGGCGTGAAATATCCCGCGCACCTCTTCTGATTCAGCTTTGTTTATGACGGAGTGAACCTGTGATCTCAGTGTGTGGGAAAAGAGAGCAAGATGTGACGGCGGCGGTGCGCTGTCCGGCAGAATCCTGCTTATTTGAAAACTGCCATGTATATTATTAACCGCGAAGTGATTGCGCTCATTAAAACTAAGAGGCCCCTTAGCTCTTTGAGGCGCGCTGTAGCGTCCCTGAATTGTGATGGTTCCCACAGGGGGAACAGGGCTGCGCGAGGAGAAACGCAGAGTTTTATTTTTTAATACCCGGTCAACATCCTTATCGTTGGCACTTATGACTCTCCCGCGAAAGCGCGCTGTTGAATATGGTGATGTAACAACGGGGCTTGTTATTGTAACTTGTAAAGTAAAAATTTGGTGATGTTCGCAAATTTTCTCCATATTTTCATAAAAGGAGTGCAGATTAGCTTCACTGTATGTAAAGAGCGCGGCGCCGCTTATCATAAAAAATGTAATTCTCATAAAAGGGCGGCGGCAGAGAATTCCTGCTAACATTGAGAAAATGGTTGTCAAAAAAAACATATTAATATAGAATATAGGTATAGGCGGCAGTGTATAGAGATTAAGCCAGAGTTTTACTATACTTATGCCGCCGCAAATACCTGCAAAGGCTGCGAATCCGGGCAGGCGCATCCAATAGCAGAGACCGGAAAATGCGTTATCACTTTTTGTCGTCGGCATATTTTCGGTTTAAAATGCCGGGGCTGATCTTATCATCCCCAACATGTTATTAAGGTGGCAATTAAAGGCCGCAACTCCCGGCACACCGACTGCACGAACCATCGTGAGGCCGCTGTACCGGGAGTTGCGACCTTTAACTGCCGAAGTAATACTGTAATCACTGTAATCGTATTTGTTGAAAATTGAGAGCCTGCCGGAATGTTCACATAGAGAAGCGTCAGATATTTAATATAGTTTAGGAAGTGAGTTTTTGCAACATGGATCGTAAGTATACAATACTGCTTGTAGATGATGAACCGGCGATCAGAGGGATGATCTCCGTGTTTCTTGAAGAGGAGGAACAGTATAAGGTACTTACGGCGGACTGCGGTCAGGCCGCGCTTGAGATTTTGAAAACAGAGAGTGTTGATCTCGTATTATCAGATGTAAATATGCCCGGTATGAAGGGTTTCGAGCTGTTGAAGATTGTAAAAGAGCAGTATCCGCATATTAAAAGACTTCTCATCACCGCCTACAATGTTGAAGATTATCTCGGGCTTACGCTAAGCCACGACGTAGGGAACATTTTTGTAAAATCTGTACCGTTTAACTTTCAGGAACTCTCAAAACTGCTTAAAAACCTTATTGAGGGTAATATCTTCGGCGTAGAGAGGTATTTTGCCGAGGGTATAAAAGTTCACCGCAACCTGATACGCAAGTCTACAAATCTTGATATTGAATCTCAGAAAATTGTTATTATGATTGACGACGATACAAGAGGGAAGCAGCTTGAGCTTGTACTTTTCGAGCTATTGACAAATGCGATATTCTACGGTATCCGCGATGAAAATCCGGAAAATAAGCAGAGCTGGGATTTTGATTTTGAGCTATCAGAAGAGACCGCTGTAGAGGTAGCTGTAGCCATTGACGATGAAAAATACGCGGTCTCTGTAAAGGACAGGGGAGGGAAGCTCAAAAAGCAGAACGTACTCTATTGGCTGCACCGTCAGATTGCGCAAGATGACAAGGGGATGCCCCTTGGACTCCTTGACACTCACGGGCGCGGTCTTTTCATAGCGCGGCGCTACATCGACAGGCTCATCGTAAACATAGACCCCGGCCGCCAAACTGAGATCATCTTAATAAATTATTTAAATAAGACTTATTCGGGATCCAAGCCCATTTACATAAATGAACTGTGATCGTAAGTTATTAAGGTGGCAGTTAAATGTCGCAACTCCCGGCACATCGACTGCACGAACCATCGTGAGGCCGCTGTACCGGAGGTTGCGGCATTTAACTGCCGGAGTAATAAAATGATCTTCTCTTCAACAGTTCCCTCAAATGTCCGTAAACCAATTTTAATTATTGATTATCTTAGCGCGAGATTTACTTATCACGATTATCAGCAGTGGATAAGTATTGTTGATGAGGGGCGTATTTTAATCAATGGCGTAATTTGCAAGGCTGATGATTGTGTTATAGCTGATGATATCATTGGCTATGATCCCGGTGAGTGGGAGGAGCCTGCCGCCGATCTCTCATATACAATCATTTACGAGGATGAGTGGATTTTCGCCGTCAATAAACCCCCGCATCTGCTTGTTCACCGCGCTGGAAAATCGTTTCGCAATAATCTTGTCTATCAACTGCGCAGTGTACACTCACCGCGGTATCCTAATTGCCATCCAGTACAAAGACTTGACAGAGAGACGTCGGGCATTGTATTATTTGCAAAGACTTCTGAGCAGGGGGCGGTTTTTGGCAAACTTTTTAGTGATCAAAAGGTATCAAAAATTTATAAAGCGGTTGTCGCCGATAATTTTCATTATGATATTCCATATACTGTTGATGTACCTATATCCAAAGATAAAGAGAGCGGTATCAATTATAAATTCAAAGCGGATGAAGTTGATGAGACCGCTAAGAGCGCTCTCACAATAATCGAATCAGCGAAAGTTTGCGCAGGCGGATTGACAATGCTTACTGTAAGACCAATTACCGGACGCACGCATCAGATACGGGTGCATCTTGCGCATCTTGGCTTTCCAATAATAGACGACAGGCTTTACAGTCAAAGCGCTGCCGAATATCTCGCGGATAGCAATCAACGTGATATTTCTGTTGATAATTGCGCTTTACCCAAGCGCAGGCAACTGCTTCACTGTGAATCGCTCTCGTTTCATCATCCCCATACCGGCAGGCATTGTGAGATAACCGCGGAACTTCCTGAGGATATGAAAGCTGTTATTACAAAATAAAAAAAAGGCTAACTTACATTAGCCCCTTTGTTCTTTAGCACAGGCAAAAACAGTACAGCTTACTTCTTTTTGGCAACCTTTTTAGCGGGAGCCTTAGGAGTACCTGTTCCAAGGATTGCGTCCTTGGCTGTCTTTGACACTTTGAACTTTACAACTTTTTTTGCGGGAATCTTAATCGTTTCGCCTGTAGCAGGATTTCTTCCTGTTCTGGCTTTACGTTGTACAAGAACCAGCTTACCCAAACCGGGGAGGATGAAACCGTTCTTAGCTTCTTTGTAAGCAAGAGCGGCCAAATTGTCGAGAAGCGCTTTAACCTGCTTCTTTGCAAGCCCGTCTTCCGCGAGCTTCGCGATCACTTGAGTTTGGGTCAGACTTTTAGCAGCCATGAAAAAACTCCTTTTTAGGTGCAAGTGAGAAATAGAAAAAGTACCAATTTGTATAATGAAAATAGTATTTACATGATGATTATTCAATAAAAAAAGCATTTTTTGTAATTTTTTCTTTTTATTTCTATTTTTGGACTGCCTCGACGGCCTGCTTTGTACCTAATTTCTCATTCGCAATGTCAAGCAGTCTGTAAGCGTGTTCAAGATTTTCAAATGATTTATGCACCCACGCGCCGCCCCAAAAAAAGTTGCAGCTTGTCTCAGCTGTCAAGATAGTGTCGTAAGCGTCAATTATTATCTGTCTAACTTCTTCCGCGCTGTTTATAGCCTCGCGGCGTTCGTCAAACAGTTTTTTTGTTTTATGATAATAGGCGCTTGCGCTGCGTATCTCGTCAAACCCTTTTCTCTGCAAAAGTCCGCCTGTCCACTGAGTAAAATCACCGCCCCAATGATCACCGGTGTTCCATGCGCCTCTATGAACTTCTACCTCTTCATCCGGCGGATACTTGTCAATAAACTCTGTTATATGCGTTGGGATAAAGCCAAGAGTACCGGCTCTGTAGCGGTTCATAATTTCGTGATAGAAGCTGCCCCAAAAACTTGACTTGACGTCCGCGCTTCTGAACCAGCCGCCGTTTTCGCCGTCTGTCCATGTGGTAACAAGGGCGGGGAAGTCGCACCACTTTGTCCGTTCGTAAAGCTCATGCTGAAACCACCCCGGGTCAAGTCCCGACTCCTGCGCGTCGGAGAGTTCTCTGTCTCTTGGTATGACTATGATCTCCTCACCGCCGTAGCGGGCGATGTAGGGTCTGTAGCGCCGCTCCTCCCAGCGCATCTCACGCTTTGGTTTAATGTACCAGCAGTCAACCAAAACATAACGATAGCCGTGGCGTTTAAGCATCGGAATCATCTCCATGCAAAACCCCATCTCAGGGGGCCAAAATCCGTTAAAGTGCGGACGCCCGAGCATTTTGCTCCCAAGCCCCTTCCACCACTCGGTCTGAGCGTCCCAGTCTTCTTTTGGAATAAGCGGGTAGACAGGGTGGAAAAGTCCGCTGCCTACAAACTCAATGGGGGAGCGTCTAAAGCGCTCCATAAAATCATTAATGTCAGCCACGTCACGAAATGTTTTTTGTATGGCAGGGTCTTCAAGCTGCTTTAAAAGCGTACCCGAGCAGCTTATATGGAGCCGCGCGATATCCTCATACCCTTCAAGCATACGGGTTATACGGTCATAACACCAAAGTATCTGCTTCGCTTCCCAGTTCTCCGCTTCTGAATTGAACAAAGTCAACAAATTGCCAAGCGGCTGATGCAGATGTAATCCTAACGCGTGATGGATGTGTGCCATGCCTGTCCCCTCTCATCATAGTGAAAGTTGCTGTGCGCGGGGTGTGCCGTACCCGTATATATAATATAATTAAGTTGATCACGATTAACTATTAGTTATTCGCAGTAAAAACTATTATTTTTAAATTATCATAAACTATAAAAGAGAGGAGCAAATTAAAATGACAAAATCAATCCGAACAATAATCAAAAAAACAGTTAACATCATACCAACGTTTTTCGCGGTTTGTATGATAACAATACTTATTGCCGCATGCGGCGGCGGTCAGGCAAACGCTAACGCAAATGGGGAGATAAGCGGTAAGCAAGCTCAGAAACTTTTAAAAAAAGAGGGAGCGATTATCGTTGACGTACGCAGTAAGGCTGAGTACGATGAGCGTCATGTAAAAGGCGCTTTCTTAATCCCCCATGATATAATCCAAACAGCGGCCCCGCGTATGCTGCCCGATAAAAACAGCACGGTAATACTATACTGCAGAACAGGCAGACGTACTAAATTGGCCGCGAACGCGCTTTTAAATTTGGGGTATAAAAATGTTTACGATATGGGCGGTATCGGTAAATGGAAAGGGGAGTTTGGCTCTCAGGGAGCTCTGCCCAAATAGTTTCTTACAAAAGCTGTGAATGCGCGGTCAAAATCTGTGCTGTATGAGAACTCAGGATTGCGCTTTGAGTTGTTGAGTTCCTTTTTCTGCCACTCTCTTGTCTGATGCGCAAGCTCTCTTGCCGCGATACGAAGTTTCATAATATTGTCTTCACTGCTCCGCCACATATTAACACGCACATCGGATTTGGGAGAGCTTGTGGAGACGTCGTAGTCATCTTCCGATACAAGCGCGCTTCTCGGCAGCGCCTCTGTGGAGCCTTTGGCCGCGCAGATCATAACATGGAACCCGCGCAGGAACCGCGGGAAATAAGAGTCAAGATAAAGAAGCCTGCCCCATGCCTCATTTTTGAGCGAGTTTTCAAATTCGTTAAGTGCAGATATAAGGGTACGGGATACATCGCTTATTATCTTGGCCTCAAAATCGGAGAGCTGATACGCTTTTTCAGGCGATTCTCTGTAAACTGTATTTTCGTCTCCGCGTCTGGATACTCTTACAAACCGATCATCGCCCGGAGCGATAATAGCATAAGAGCCGGATTCGTCAAAACTTATGCGAACCTGATTATAGCCTCTTGTCTCCTCATCAAAAGCAACCGCGATTCTTGCAAGAGGTATTCTAAAAGGGGTACGCGGCATCAAGCTTCCTGACGGCTGATCGCTGCCGTAGGAGAGGGATACACTAAACGTAAGTAATAGTATAAGGCTCGTGTTAAATTTTTTCAACTAAGATATGCCCCTTTCGATGTCGGGTATAGATATTATAAGATAATATTTAGCCCGGCGCAAAACCACAAAAAAGAGAGGCTGTTTTATCAGGCAGTGTCATAAACGAGTTGACTGCATTGCGGTACAGACAGGGGGCCGTCTTATTTAAAGACAGCCCCTTTATTCTTACTTCTCTTTTGCGATAAGCAGCATATCCTGCGGATCTAACTTAAGACGCAGAGAGTCGCGCGGTGTATATTTATCGTGATCTTTTACAAGGTTCAGATGAACAAAACCGTCGCCCGGCTCCATAACTATGAGAATAGCGACGCTGTCCATGAAAGGTGAAAGCATCATCGGTACGCCGTTATCATCCTTTGACGGGTCGTCTCTGTGAGTCGTGGCGCTGAACCAAAGCTGAATCTGGAGTTCTTCCGCGAAAGTTTTGAAACCGGCAAACTCATCTTTGTCAGCGCACTTAAAATCATAACCGTCGATTATCACCACATTGGCGTTAAAACCGCCGTCCTTAATCATAGACTTAACGCTCGAAAGCACCTGATTAACAGTTACGCCGTCTTGCTTGAAGTTCATGATCACCCGTTTTTTGGTCATTTGATCTTGAATTTCCGCGGCGTTGCTTACGTTGTTTCTGCGCGCAATTTCAGAGAAAATACTGTCATACCACGAGGCGATATGAGAAGTATTAGCCGAAAACGATACATGGATAAGATTCTTACCCTGTATAAGCTGGTCTGTAGCGATGTGGACAAGGCACGCGGTTTTACCAGTCCCTTTACGGGCAGCAATCATGCTGATGTTCCCCTGCTTAGCGCCGCCCTGAGTAGATTTCTCCAAAATTCTTAAAGGACTTCTTGCAATTAATTCTTTATTTATCATAACTCTATCCCCTCCTGAGTTAAATTATTCAGTCAGCTTACATTAAATAAGCCGACCATAATAATATAGTTTCTTTCAAAGTATACTAAAAGCCTTATTTTCTCTTAGCCGCTTCCTTAGCTTTCTCCTCCAAGTGCTCCTTTTTAAGCTGTTCCGCGATGTTATTCGGAACCTTGCTGTATTTAAGGAATTCCATTGTAAACTCCGCCTTACCCTGAGTGAGCGAGCGCAGTACCGTTGAATACCCAAACATCTCACTGAGCGGCACTTCCGCCTCTACATTTGAGAAGTTTGCCTCTTCTGTTGTTGAGATAATAATTCCGCGGCGCTGGTTTATGCTCCCTAGAATATTACCCTGAAACTCTGTAGGCCCCTCAACGTTTACTTTCATTATCGGCTCAAGGATTTCAGGCTTCGCTTTCTCAAAAGCCTGCCAAAAACCGCCTATAGCAGCCTGCTGGAACGCGATGTCCGAAGAGTCAACAGGGTGAAAAGAACCGTCGTCGATAGTAAGTTTCACGCCAACGATAGGGAAGCCGATGATTTTACCCTTACCAAGACAAGCCTTAAAACCCTTGTCGCAGGAGGGGATAAACTCATTAGGAATAACGCCGCCCTTAATGCTGTCAACAAATTCGTAATCTTTCTCGCTGTTAGGCTCCATGACACCCGCTACGCGTCCGTACTGACCGCTTCCGCCGGTCTGCTTCTTATGCGTATAGTCAAACTTGGCGGCCATTGTAACAGTCTCACGGTAAGCAACCTGCGGCATACCGGTCTCAAGTTCCACTTTGTACTCACGGCGCATACGTTCGATGTAAACGTCCAAGTGAAGCTCGCCCATACCGCGGATGATAGTTTCGTTTGACTCAGGGTCAACAAATGTCTTAAAAGTAGGATCCTCTTTTGTAAATCGGTTGAGCGCTTTTGACAAATTGTCGGCAGACTTTTTGTCTTTAGTTGAAATAGCAAGCGATATAACCGGTTCGGGTACGAAGATAGAGGTCATAGCGTAGTTAAGACCGCCCTCTGTAAACGTATCGCCCGATGCGCACTCAATACCAAACAGCGCGACAATATCACCGGAACCCGCTTCTGTGATATCTTCCATTGAGTTTGCGTGCATTCGTATGAGACGTCCGACCTTAAACCGTTTCCCGCTGCGGGTGTTTGTAAGTTCGCTGCCTTTTCTAATAGAGCCCTGATATACTCTTATATAAGTAAGCTGACCATACTGGCTCTCCTCAAGTTTGAACGCGAGCGCGATCATGGGCTTTGCGGAGTCTGTGAGAACAGTTACCGGCGCTTCGTTATTGTCAAGGTCAAGAGCGGTATTTTCGATCTCGCTTGGGTTTGGCAGATAGCTCAGCACCGAGTCGAGAAGAAGCTGGATACCTTTATTTTTATAGGCGGACCCCATAAACACCGGGGTAAGGTCTAATGAGAGAGTCCCTTTTCTGATAGCGGCTCTGATCTGTTCGACAGTTACCGGTTTCTCTTCGATAATGCACTCAAGGAGTTCATCGGAGTATTTTGAAACAGCGTCAAGCATCACTTCGCGTTTGTTCTGAGCTTCGTCGAGAAGTTCCGCCGGGATCTCCTCTTCGCGGATAATTTCACCGTTTTTGCCGTCAAAGTAAATGGCTTTCATTGTTACAAGGTCAACAACGCCCTCAAGTTTATCCTCAAGACCGATGGGAATCTGCATCAGTACGGAGTTGTGTCCGAGCTTGTCGCGGAGCTGCTGGCAAACGCGGTACGGGTTAGCGCCGCTGCGGTCGCACTTGTTGACAAATGCGAGGCGGGGGACGTTATATCTGCGAAGCTGTCTGTCTACAGTGATAGACTGCGACTGAACGCCGCCGACTGAGCAGAGAACAAGGATCGCGCCGTCGAGAACCCGAAGCGCGCGTTCTACTTCAATTGTGAAGTCAACGTGTCCCGGAGTGTCAATCACGTTAATGGGGTGATCTTTCCACGTAACGTTTGTGGCCGCGGAGGCGATAGTGATACCGCGTTCACGTTCAAGCTCCATTGAGTCCATTGTTGCGCCTACGCCGTCTTTGCCTTTAACTTCGTGGAGCGCGTGAATTTTGTTACTGTAGAACAGGATGCGTTCTGTCAGGGTAGTTTTGCCCGAGTCGATGTGGGCGCTAATCCCGATGTTGCGCATTTTTTCAATATTGTACGCCATACCTGCAACCTTCCCTTTCGCCTCTCACGGCAAAAGTAAAATCATGTAAATTTTTCCGTTATCCTTAGTTGTAATAAATAGCCGTCTAAAATAATATATGCGAAAAACAGATTCAAAAAAAAATTGGAAATTATCATTTTGGGGATTTTTATTACGGCTGACACGGAGATTTGTTGTGTTATTTTCGATCATCGCCATCATTTTAATATTCAATATCACCATTCCAACCAGCCCCGCCTGCGGACAGGCGGGGCTGCAAAGCGGCGCACCCAGCTGGGGTGCGGGAGAGGGTGCGCAGTTTGTATTTTATATGGGTATGCACATCCTCTACTACATAACCGCTCACGGATACGGCCACGCGGTGCGCAGCGCGGCTGTTTGTAATTGTTTGCCGCCGTCTGGTGATGTTCGTCTTACAATAGTGAGTGATATCCCGCAATTATTTTTCAAAGAAGAGATAGTCATACCACATACAGTACGCAAGGGTGTGTTTGATGTCGGATGTTTGCAGAGTGACGGGGTCACCGTGCAGATGGAAGAGACGCTCAAGGCATACAACAATATTTCTATCCTCAATGAATCACTTCTTGATGATGAGGTTCGATGGTGTAAAGACAATAATGTTGACTGCATCGTCAGCGATATTACCCCGTTTGCTTTCGAAATCGCTGACAAAGCAGGGATACTGTCTGTTGCAATAAGCAATTTTACGTGGTATGATATCTACTCGCCCTATGTTGATATTTATCCTCAATATAAATCAATGCTGTCAAAAATGGCTGATCAATACTCAAAAGCTACGCTTGCGCTTGCTCTTTATCCTGCTTCGCCCATGCCTCTATTTCCGCGGATTAAATCTGTACCGGTTGTAGTCGGCAGAAAGGGAAAAAACCGCAAAAATGAAATATGTAACCACTTTGGGATTGACCGCCGTAAACATTTGGGGTTGATTTACATCGGTAATTATGGTCTTCACAATGTCAACTGGAGAAAACTTGAATCATTTGCCGATTGGGAATTTGCAGGCGTATATCCGCTTGATCAAAATCCATCAAATTTCCATCTTGTCACTAAAGACAGTTTCAGTTACCGGGATTTATCCGCATCCGCAGACATAATTATAAGTAAAATGGGTTACGGAGTTTTCAGCGAATCTCTGCTTAACGGTATACCGCTTTTGTATCTTCCAAGAGATAATTTTTCAGAATTTGAGACTTTACATGCGGAAGCGCAGCGTTGTGGAAACGGGATATTTCTTCATACTGATTCGTTTTTGAATTTAGATTGGGAGCCGTATCTTGCAAAAGCGGTTAAGAACGGCAAAAGGGGGCAGATTGCGGATAACGGCGCCGCAATCTGCGTCAATGAGATAATGAAAATCACCGATAAATTAATGTAATGATCAATTTTTAATTAATGAACATGCTGAATCACCCCGCACGCAACAGGTTCTGTCGGTTTGCCGTTTTTGGTCTTATGAATCACTATTGATCTGTCGATCACAGAAAGATTTGAATCGTCCGTACGCAGTTCTTTTGCTGTATAGTTGACGGCTGCGTTTCCGTTATCTCCTGCCTTAACATTTGGAAGATCGCCCGCGGCGTGGCCGTGATTATGTTCAGCGGCCTTGTCTTTCACAGGATCGAAATGTTCTCCCGGCGCTTTTGGCGATTCGCAGGAACCTATTTCGTGAATGTGCATTGCGTAGATTTCATTGGGTTCAAGACCTGTAAGCTCTCCCATAATTAGAACCCCGTGTTCGTGGGATTTCTCATAAAAACCGATAAGCCCGTGAATATTTTCATTGTCAAATCCTTTTATATTCGCCGCGGCGTTGGGCACCATCTTAGCCCCTTCTTTTGCGGCCCGCCTGCCTAAGGCTTGTGATGAAACCGCAAATATCACTATGAAAATTAAGCATGTAACGCATGTAAAAAACTTGAAATAGTGACTGTCGGTACGCATGTTTTTACGCATCGCTCGTTATCTCCCATTTTTTGTAATGTTTATACCTGCGCGAGTGATTATCATCATCGCAATTTTGATAACTGAATAATGGGAGCAATCATCATACCTGATTCAGACAATGTTTTCACCGATTCTTATTGACCAGGCAATACCCGGCGCCATACGTGCTTGTAATCTTCCCGACCACGCTTTCGGCGAACTCGATTTTGCGCCGCAGACGTGAAACTAATGTCGCCACTACGCTGATCTCTGCGTTGTCCTGCCATATTATTTTCAGCAGTTCCTCTCTTGAGAACGATTTTCCCTGATTCTCATACAAGAGCTCAAACAGTAAAAACTCCCGTTCGGAGAGCAGTATATTTTTCCCTGAAACATGGAGAATACGGGTTTCGCGGTCTATATAAAAATCACCTTTGGGCTTATCTCTGCGATTACCCCGGCGCATGAGGGCAAGTATGCGCGCGCCGAACTCCTTGAGGCTGTAGGGCTTGCTCATGTAGTCGTCGCCGCCGGCCATAAGACCCTTTA
>WRCH01000059.1 GCA_009784115.1 Chitinispirillia bacterium | reverse complement strand
CCGGCGATTGAATACACTTCGCTCACTCCGTCTATCGCCGCAAGTTCGGAGGCTATTTCGTTGACCTTGTCACGCTGTACTTTGAGGAATACGAATGCTGTTAACATTTTTGATCACCTTTTTCATGTTGATAAAACAGGACGCTGTATTTTAATTGATACTTGATATTGATAAAAATAACTAAAGCAGTTTATATTGTGGTGATTTTTTTGTGTAAGTATGCGGGAGGATATCTATCCCCCCGTTTTAATAATCATTGCCAAACAATTACATCTTCCGCGAATTGGCCACTTCAAAAGAGACAAACAGAGTTTGCCCGCTTCTCAGTATCTGCATAACAACAATATCTTTATCCGCTAAACTTTCCGAAAAACTCTGATATGATTTTTTGGATGAGATCTCGGTCCAATTTCCCTTATTGGATTTGATTCGAGTGAGAATATCTCCCTGCATAAGCGCTGCGCGTTCGTCAAGTATGCCGGGTGTTACGGCGCTGATAAGTACCCCGCCGGTATTTTTTGGGAGACCATATTTCAAACGTGCTTTTTCGTTTATATCGTTTACCGCAACTCCGCATTTATTGCCGGTGGCGCTGCGTCTTACAGGCGGCTGCTCGGCTGCTTTGCCGCTCTCATTAGATTTTTTACTTTTCTCCCGTGCGGCAAGAGTGATTTCTGCCGTCTCCTTTTTTTCGCCCCTGAAAAACTTTATTTTAACTTTGGTATTCGGCCTGTGCGCAGCTGTCAAGTTTAAGAATTCATTTGCGCTTGTTACGGAGTGTTCATCTAAAGAGACAATCACATCACCCGCTTCAAGGCCGGATTTTGAGGCAGGCCCTTTTTCGCTGAGCATAGTTACTACAGCTCCTGATTTGGCTTCGCAGTTAAGCGCCTGCGCAAGTATGGGGGTGAGATTTTGTGTTTCTACGCCCAAAAATCCGCGCGCGACTTTTCCCTCATATACAAGCTCCTCCGCAACGCGGCGCGCCATGTTTATCGGTATGGCGAACCCGATTCCTATAGATCCTCCCGAGGGCGACAAAATAAGAGAGTTAACACCTACTACAGCGCCGTTAAGATCCACAAGCGCTCCGCCGCTGTTTCCCGGATTTATCGCGGCGTCGGTTTGAATAAAGTACTGATAGGGCAGATCAAGCTCTACGGTTCTGCCAAGCGCCGATACTATGCCTGCTGTAATGGTTGACGAAAGATTAAAAGGACTTCCTATAGCCGCGACCCAGTCTCCTGGATGTAAACTGTCTGAATTGCCGAGGAACGCTACGGGAAATTCAACTGGAATTGGGCCTGTGAGTCTTAGCACCGCAAGGTCGCAAAGGGAGTCTGCGCCTATTTTTACGGCGGTGAGAAGCGTTTCATCATGGAGTCTTATCATAGCGCTGTCTGCACCGGCGACTACGTGATAGTTTGTGAGGATGTGCCCTTCCTTGGAGATTATAATGCCGGAGCCGATTCCCTGTATCTGCGGAGTGCTGCTGTTATTACCGCTGCTCTGAAAGGCGACAGGCATAACGGCTACAACGGCGGGCACGACCTGTTCGCTTATCTTTACAAACGCGCTTCGCAGATCATGCGAAGCCGCTTCTGCTACAGGCGGCGCGCTTGCGCCGAATTTAATACTGCCTCTTGACGGATGCTTCGGTTGATCCTGAGCGGATAATGTGAATGTAAATAATGTAACTGTCAGCACAGCAAAAAAAATTGAGCGCATAATACTTTCTCCCGGCATTTTGAGTGGATGAATGATGAGAGTGTATAGCGCTTAAATATCAATACGCTCTCTGTTTATTGCCTGTTTCCAAAATGCAATTTTGGTACCAATATTTGATGATCTCTTTTCTGCATCCTGAAGGGATGCACCCATTGTGTTGATACAATAAAAGGTACATTCCTTCAGGATGCAGGAAAATTATTTATAACCGCCGGTTATGCCGGGCGGCACATCCCTTCGGGATGCGGGTGTTTTTAGATATTTTGAAGGCAGGTATACAGTTTGCTCCACAAATACCAGTACGTGAAAACATGCTCACAAAAATCTCAATATCAAGGAGCGGATCTATGATAATTCAGCCGTGGGTAAATCTTATAGCAGGGCTTTGGGCGCTTCTCTCCTCTTTTAGTGCGATTCTTTTGAGTCCGTTGAATTTCATCATCACCGGTTTAGTAATGGCAGTGTTTGGATTTTGGCGCCCATTTAAGAGCTGGCAGGGATTTGTAAACGGCTGTTTGGGAGTGTGGCTTCTTTTTAGCGCCTTTATTCCGTTTTTGCGTACAGCGGGGAATATGGCGGTTGTGGGTTTAGCAGTTGTGGTGTTTTCTATATGGCGTATAGTAGATACGGTTGCGCCAAAGCGCACCCCGCTGTCATCACGTTAATGTAAAATAGTCAAAGGAGAATGTTACCGTGGAGATAATGAGCACGAGTTTTTCTAAAGATGGTCCCATACCATCAAAGTACAGTTGTAATGGGCAGAACGTAAGCCCGCCTCTTGAAATAAGCGCTATCCCCAAAGAGACCAAAAGCCTTGTCGTGATTATGCACGATCCTGATGCAACGATGGGAGATTTTGTTCATTGGGTCTGCTATGACATAATGCCTGATAAAAGTATACAGGAGGGGATCATTTGCGGCAGGCAGGGTATTAACAGTTTGGGAGAAATAGGCTACATGGGCCCATGTCCTCCAACAAGCGGTGTTCTTCACCACTATCACTTTAAAGTATACGCCCTAAACACAAAACTAAATCTGCCGGACGGCGCGTCACGGCAAATAATAGAGTCGGCAATGAAAGGCCATATTATTCAGTCGTGTGAGTTAGTGGGGACTTTTTCAAAAAACTAAGAGCTTAATGAAATTACACCTATACTGAATAACGGCATAAATCTACACTGTGCCGCTGAGCAACAGAGCCGGCCCTGCGTGCAGTTGCGTGCGGTGCAGTGTAGATTTATGCCAAAACTATTAAACAATTGAATCAGGAGGTTTAAAATGCCCGGTCAAATGACTAAGATCCTCGATTGCCAAGCTACGCAGTGCATCTACAACAAAGACAAACAGTGCCGAACTCTTGCCATAAACGTAGGCGACGATGAGCCGTGCTGCGACACATTTATGGCCTCAAGCAGTGAAAAGGGCGGTTTTCAGGATGTAACCGCGGGCGTAGGCTCCTGCAAAGTGCAGGACTGCGAATACAATAAAAGTTTTGAATGCACCGCTGTTGGAATTCATGTGACGATGGAGCAGGGTCATCCTGATTGTTCTACTTATGAGCCGAGATAGAAATTTCTTCACTGCCCCCCGGCAGCGCGCCGGGGGTTATTGAAACGGCAGGATCTTGCGTTTTGAGAGTTGATCTTTATCTTTTTTAGCGGCGTTCTTCAATATCTTTTTTTCTGCCGGCGTCAGCGATTCCATGCCTTGTTTTGCTATTTTGTCAAGTATGGGATCAACCTCCTGCTCAAAGTAGCGTTTGCGGTTGACCGCCTGTGCGGCGCGGGCTCTCTGTTTTCTTGTTTTCCATGAGTAGATGTGCTTGTTTATGATCATCTCGGCCTTTGGCGCATATCTCATAAATAACCACGCCACGGCTATCCCGCCAAGATGTGTTATGTGCGATATGGTTCCTCCCGCTTGGGATGATACCATAAATATAGAGAGTATCGCGTACCCAATCACAAGATATTTCACGCGTACCGGGATTATAAAAAACAGCAGCACTTGTCTGTCAGGAAAGTAATGCGCGTAAGCGGTCAATACGCCAAGAACCGCGCCCGAAGCGCCTATTACAAGCACATGAGGATTTGTTACAAGATTTAAAAGTGAAAAAAGTCCGGCGCCGGCTCCGCAGATAAAATAAAAAATCAGAAACTTTTTGCGCCCCCACATCTCTTCAAGTTCCTGCCCGAACCAATAGAGGGCAAGCATATTAAAGAGTATATGGAAAAACGAACCGTGCAGAAACATATAGGTGAAAAGACGCCACACTTGCAGATGTAAAAATGTAGCGGTCGGACTCAGAGCGCCCAATGCTGTTACTACGGGGCCTGCACGCGGTACGTTTTGAAATATAAAAAAAACTAAATTAACAATAAGAAGCCATTTAACGGCAGGCGAAACTCTGAACTGCCCGCCGCCATAACCTCCATAGCCGCCCATCATACCGCGACTTTCTCCAACATGCGCTGTTTAACACAATCGGGCACAAACTGCCCGATCTCTCCGCCGTGGCGGGCGATCTGCTTCACAAGAGTTGAGCTGAGATAGACATACTCGGCGCTTGGCATAAGAAAAACAGTCTCCGCGGATTCTAACATTTTCCTATTAGTAAATGCCATCTGAAACTCATAATCAATATCGGAAACCGCGCGCAAGCCGCGTATTATAGCAGTTGCGTTGTATTCGCGCATGCAGTCTACAACGAGTCCGTCATAACTTATCACCTCTACGTCGGGAACGTTTTTGAGAGCCTCACGCGCCATCTCTACACGCTCTTGAGGCGTAAACAGCGGATTTTTTGCCGGATTTGTAGCCACTACAGCGATCACCTTGCTAAAAATCTGCGAAGCTCTCACCGCTATGTCAATGTGTCCGAACGTAATGGGATCAAACGTCCCGGGATAAAGCGCAATCGACAACACTCCACTTTTCATTCTTCACACTCCACCGAGTTTATTGCGACGAAGTCAATTCATCAGAATCGTTACAACTGCAAATTTTAGATTCGTAAAATTCAACAACCGTATCAGAAAAGATACGGGCGTCAAACATATTTTTTTCACTGTCTATAGCAACCGTCTTTTTTTCATTATGCCTGCGTTTTCTTTCGTAAACCAAAACTCCGCCGTCTTTTAAAAGCTTCAAAATCTCAGGCACAAGCCGCGTGAGTTTTTCATCATCATACGGCGGATCATAAAAAATCAAATCATACGCCGCCGCTCTGTTATCAACGAATTTACTGACGTCGCCGCAGATTACATTTATGCGCGATTCAACGCCAAACCGTTTAGCGTTTTCAGTAATCCGCAGGATAGCGGCCTTATCCTTCTCAACAAAATCTACGCTCACAGCGCCCCGGCTTAACATCTCAAACCCAAAAGCTCCGCTGCCCGCGCAAAAATCGGCCGCCATAGCGCCCCTCTTTAAACGCTTTTTGAGAATCTCCGCAACAGATTCCCTTGTGCGTTCCAATGTGGGGCGAAAGCCGATATCATCCGGAATCTGAATGTATCGGCCTTTCAATTCGCCGGATATAACGCGTAGCTTCATGGGAAATTTTAAACTATTCCTTGACTGTGAATAAAATCTCTGCGCTTACGTGAACTATGTCGTTGTTTCTTGCTGTCAGTGTTATTTTTCTGAATGCGCATGGGACTTTTTCGTCGTACAGGGCTAAAATAAATTTATGAAAATCACGGTAGGTGGATTCACCTTCCGCCCTGTAAACAACGCGTCTGTAGCTTCCGACACGATCAACAGAAATTTGACTTGGCGCAGCTCTCATTTTAAAATTATTGCTGCGGGCCAAATTGGAAAATTTTCTCAGATTAACGGTAAGACTCTCTCTGAATCCAAGATGATCAAGCGCCTGAAAAGGGTCGTCGAGCTCAAGGCCGAAACGGGGCTTAGTGGTTACAACAAACTGAAAGCCGCCGCTGGGGTCGTCTTTAATATGAGAAAAAGGTCTTGGCAAAAGCTCACCCTTCACACGTCTGAACGCAGAGAACAGCTCTTGAACCATCTCCCTTGACGGGCTCACGCCGCTTGTGTAAACAGTTTGAAAATTCTCTATCTCAATGGTCCTAAGTCTCACACCGGGCGGAACGCTCCTTGTGATAAGTTCAAAAGCGTTGCGCGCGAAAAGCACCTCGTAGTTTATCTTCTCTACAGTGCTCATGTCTTCATACGCCGCGTCAAACTTCTTTACCGCGCGGCTTTCGTTTCCAAGCTCCCGCACCACATTTTCAATCATGTTAGTGCGCACAAGGGAGGATGGTCTTTGAGTCTGAGCTTGCTGAGCTCTCGGCGCAGGCGCAGGCGTTGCCGCAACAGGTTCAGGCGCGGCCTGTTGTTGTACCGCAGGCGCCGGCGGGGGAGGCGGCGGTAAAGATGCCGCCGCAGGCGCTGCTTTGGGCTCAGGAGCCGGAGGCGGCACCGGTACAGGCGCTGCCGCAGCGGCAAGCACTTTTTCTGCCTTAACAGCAGCAGTCTTCGTATCAACCGGCGCTGCTTTTTTGTCATCACCGGCGGCATCATTATTAACTACAGACTTTGCGTCTGTACTAATCTGCGGCTTGTCACCCGAATCAGCCTTGAGTTTGCTGATATCTGCGGGCCTTGTGAATTCGCTGTCATCATCGGAACTCATAAAAAGGCCGGCGAAGATGTCTGAAAACTGATCTGTTGACATCATATAATACGCACCATATCCAATAGCCCCGACTAACGCTAAAACCGTAAGCAGTTTAACCGGCACAGCGGGTTTATTCTTGGGAGCGCCGCCCTGAGATGAAATTGACGGATTTAAAAAATTTATTTTTATCATGGTTTTATCTGTTCTCATCCCCTCTTAAAGCAAGCCCTACCGCAACCGCAAGCTGCGAGGAGTAGGTTTTTAACTGCGCCTCATCTATGTTAGCGGTACATGCCATGTTGCGAAACGGGTTCAAAAGCTCACAGCGCGAAATCCCCGCTGCGGCCGCAGAGGCAAACGCGCTGTTAGAAAAGAGAGACCCAGCCAGATACACCGACGCCTCACCGTTCATAACGCTGTTGTTTTCCGCGCTCAGATGCGCTATCTGCGCGGCGAGCATTTTCACGTATTCTGTTTTGTTATCGGTATCCGCGTCAAAATCAGCGATTGCGTAATCAACAAAAGAGTTATTGTTTACGAGCACCATTTTTGTACGCGTGTTTTCACCGTGCACTAAAATTGACGGAGCAGAAAGCCTGTCGCGGTAGTTCACCGCAAAAACGTTTGTCAAACTAAAGAGATCAAGGTCCATAATTACAGGATTTAACTTAATCCCCTTAACAGCTTTTTTCAGTTTTGAGACGCTCTCTTTGCGCACTGCCGCGGCCAAGTACCTGCGGTAGTCGGCCTCCAAGCCCGGCGCGACTTCGTAAAAGTCAACCGCGTAATCTTCGATAGAGCCCATAAGATGGGCGCTTAGTTCCCAGCGCAGTATGCTGTGCTGCTCTCTCTCATCGCTCTCAATTTCAAGCACCTTTACAACAGAGAGATCTGAGGGAATAGAACACGCAACCTCAGGTCTTGCGAAGCGGTAATTTTTCCTGAGCGATTTAAGTTCGCCAGATACCGAATCCCAATACGAGTCGCTGTCGGCGCTCGAAAGAGGCTGTATCGCGATCTGCTGTACAGTGTTGTCGCTGAGATCGACCTGCACAACGCTTATATAATCTTTTTGGATATCCAAACCATTAATGCCAAGCGGCTTACTCATAAATAGCTACCACAAACAGCTTTCCATGTTAAATTTTAGGTTAACGCGCAACGCGCGTACCGGCCATTGAATTTGTGATTAAACGGGCGGTACTATATAAATATGGTTTCCGTACACCCTTAAAGGCAATTCGTTTCTATATTATTGAAGATACGATTAAATATTACGCAGCACCGCCCTCAGCCTGCACTACTGCCGTGAGGTCATCGGACGGTACGGCGTAACATTTAATCATATGATCCATAATTTACGTAAAATATAGCCCGCATGATAAAACAGCCTAAAATCATACCCCCGAATACATCAAGCGGAAAATGCGCGCCTACGTAAATTCTTGAGTACCCAACAGCTCCGGCAACGATAAATGATAACCAATACCATCCCCCAAACAGACGTGCTAATACCATCGCACCCGCGAAAGCAGACGCGGTATGTCCCGATGGGAAAGAGTACTTTTCAAGCACGGGGCCGATTATATGCGGCGTGCAGGGGATAGATTTTTCTTCAAAATAAACAGCTGGCCGAGGACGATTTACAGATAATTTAGTTGTTGTGATTGTACCGGCGCATATCGCCGACCCAATCAATATCAACAAAATTATTTTTTTCAACCGAGCTTTGTGTACTTTTTTTATTACAAATATAAGTACAATTGGCAGTGTGACAAAAACATATCCAAGTTGAGTGACGATCTCAAAAAAGTAATCAAAGAACGGGGAATGACGTGAGTTGATGATCTCAAAGAGAGAGGCGTCGAATGAGAGGAGGGATTCAATCATAGGACGGCCTCTTTTTTTAAGAACCCCGGGTTAAAACCGGGGGTTATAGATATTGCACCTCCCGGGGTGCGGAAAATGTACAATACATTGATACGAATTGACAAAAATTACCCGACTTATCAATAAACCTCGGGTTAAAACCCGGGGTTGCACAGACGCGCCAAAAACACGGCGCGAGCGTATCTTCAACACGCGGAAAAATCAGAAAACACCATCAAGCGATATCAATACGATTTAGCAAAAATTACTCTGCGTACAGAATCCTCTCCGCTGATCACACACTTCCCGCTCTCAGGTTCTCCGTCAAGAGGGATACAGCGGATTGTCACGTTCAGATCTTTTTTCACCTGCTCCTCAACGCCGCTTTTTCCGTTCCAGTGACAGAGGGCAAAGCCGCCGTGTACTTCCGGTTTGTCTTTGTTTGCCGGGGTGAAAAATTTATAGAACTCCTCTTTCGTGTCGATCTTTTTAATATTGCTGTCTCTAAATGTTTTTGCGCGCTCAAAAAGATTATTTTGAATATCCTCCAATATCTCTGATACCTTGGACAGAAACTCACCGCGCGGCATCCCAAAACGCTCCTTGCGGCTCTTATCACGCCGGCCGACAAATACGGAGTCCGACTCAATATCACGCTTGCCTATCTCAAGATATATGGGGATCCCTTTTTTGATCCACGACCATACCTTGTCACCGCCCCTGCCCTCGCGCTTGTCAACTTCAACCTCAATCGGACGTCCGTCATACATAACCGCTTTTAACTCTTTAGCAAGCTCGCCGCAAAAATCAAAGACCGGCGTATCGCTGTCATCCCCGTGCATAATCGGCAATATTACGATATGTGAAGGAGCGAGACGCGGCGGCACAATCAACCCGTCATCATCGCCGTGAGTCATAATAAGCCCGCCGATAAGACGCGTTGACACGCCCCAGCTTGTTGTCCACGCGTACTCTTCTTTTCCCGTACTGTCAAGGAATTTAATTTCCGACGCTTTTGAAAAATTTTGACCCAAGAAGTGAGAGGTGCCCGCCTGAAGCGCTTTGCGGTCCTGCATCATCGCCTCTATGCAATAGGTTTTTTCCGCGCCGGGAAATCTCTCCGACTCGGTCTTCTCACCCATAATAACAGGCATTGCCATGTAATCCTGAGCGAACGTGGAATAAACATGAAGCATCTTCTCTGTCTCTTCCATAGCCTCCTCTAATGTGCTGTGAGCCGTGTGCCCCTCCTGCCATAAAAATTCCGCAGTCCTTAAAAACAGCCGTGTGCGCATCTCCCAGCGCACCACGTTTGCCCATTGATTTATGAGAAGCGGCAAGTCTCTATAAGACTGAACCCACTGCGCAAACATCGCCCCGATAATCGTCTCCGATGTCGGGCGAACGACCAAGGGTTCCTCAAGCTCTCCGGCGGGAACAAGTTTTCCATCAGCCCCTGCTTGAAGCCGGTGATGGGTGACGACCGCGCACTCCTTTGCGAATCCCTCAACGTGCTGCGCCTCTTTTTCAAGAAAGCTCTTGGGAATAAAAAGCGGAAAGTACGCGTTTTTATGCCCGGTATCCTTGAACATTTTGTCAAGCACACGCTGAATATTCTCCCAAAGCGCATACCCCCACGGTTTTATGACCATGCATCCGCGCACAGGGGAGTGTTCCGCGAGGTCAGCGGCTTTTATTACCTGCTGATACCATTCGGGGTAGTCTTCCAGGCGTGTTGGGGTTATTGCGGTTTTTGCTTGTTTCATCTGTTATCCTTACCCCCGGGGCGTTACCCCGGGTTATATGATTGCACCCCTCCGGGGTGCGGAGGGGCCGTTAGCGATAATCGTTTACAGTTTGTTGAATTTTGATAATCCTTTAAAGTCAAGTGTGGCGAAGAGGTCGTCGATTGTTTCCGCTCGTCTGATCTCAATCACTTCACCGTTTTCCCTGCGTAACAGTTCGGCAGAGCGCAGTTTCCCGTTGTAATTAAATCCCATTGCGTGGCCGTGCGCTCCGGTGTCGTGAATTACCACTATGTCATCGGGTTCCATAACAGGAAGCTCTCTGTCGATTGCGAATTTATCGTTGTTTTCACACAGCGATCCGGTAACATCATATATCTGGTCACGCGGCATATCTTCTTTACCTACAACAGTTATATGGTGATACGCGTCGTAAAGCGCCGGCCTCATCAGATTCGCCATGCACGCGTCAAGTCCTATATACTTTTTATATGTCTCTTTTTTGTGAAGCACTTTTGAAACAAGAAATCCATAAGGGCCTGTCATAACACGTCCGCACTCCAAGCAAATTTTTAATGGATGCAGCGCCGCCGGGATAATAATCTCCTTATAGGCGTCTCTAATACCCTTAGATACCTTTTCAATATCAACAGCTTCCTGATCGGGACGATAGGGGATACCGATGCCGCCGCCCAAATTTATAAACCCAAACCTGATACCAACTCTCTCAGACACCTCAACCGCAAGCTCAAAGAGCATAACGGCGGTATCTACAAAATAGTCGCCGTTAAGCTCGTTTGACGCAATCATAGCGTGAAGCCCAAAGCGCTTTACCCCTTTCTCTTTGAGGATTTTGTAACCCTCAAACACCTGCTCACGCGCGAACCCGTACTTGGCCTCATGCGGATTGCCGATAATGGCGTTTCCTGTTCGTAAAAGCCCTGGATTATAACGCAAACTCACAAGATCCGGCAGTCCGCCATGTTTTTCTATAAATGGGATATGCGATATATCGTCGATATTAATAATCGCACCGAGCTTGCGGGCCATTATGTACTCCTCAGCCGGAGTGGCGTTAGAGGTAAACATAATCTTCCCGCCTATTATGCCGCAGCGCTTAGCAAGCTCAAGTTCCGCCATAGAACTGCAATCCGCGCCCATTCCCTCCTGATTAAAAATGCTCATAAGGTATGGATTAGGCGCCGCCTTAACGGCAAAATACTCGTAAAAATTGGGCGCCCAAGAAAATGCCTTTATCATCCGGCGCGCGTTTTCTCTTATCCCCTTTTCATCATATATATGAAAGGGCGTAGGAAAACGTTCAACTAATTCTCTGATCTCTTCGTTTGTAAACGGTAATGTTTTATCCGCCATCATAAACCCCGTATATTGTTAATCCGATTAACATCCGTCAAAAATCCCCCGGGAATCCCCCGGGAATTCCCCGGAAAATCCCGAAAATCCCCGGGTTAAAACCCGGGGTACAATCTTGCATCCCTAAAGGGGTGCGGAATGTGTTTTGTGTAAATAAGTAAGGGCGGCTGAAAAGCCGCCCGTTTTCTCCGCACCCCTTTAGGGGTGCAAGCAGGTAACCCGGGGTTTTAACCCCGGGGGGATCCTAATCGTCATCTCCGTCATCATCACCGCCGCCGTCCATCTCTTGACGCAGTCTTTCAATCTCCGCTTCAAGCTCTCTGGACTGCTCCTGCAGGCGCTGCTGCTGACCTCTGCCGGGGCCTGTAATTCCCGCAACCTTCTCCACTGTGGCAACAGCGTACTCAAGGTCGTCTCTTACCTGCTCGATGTTTCGTGCGAAGAAACCGTTTCTCTGAAACTCAGCCTGATATCTGTGGTGATCATGAAACTCTCTAATGCTGTTTAAGCTCTGAATTCTAAGACTGTCAAGAAGTCCGGCTATGTGAGCGGTCTGACCCATCTGAGAGAACTCCTCCACACGGTCGGACAATTGAGAATATTCAAGACGCTTGTTGTCGTTGCTCAAATTACGCGCACTCAAAGAGTCTTCGCTTGGAGACTCAAGAGTCTTACTGAGTTCGTAAGCGGTTCTTAAAAGGTCAAGCGCTCTCGGATAATCTTTCTGCAAAAGATGTCCGTAAGCCTGAATAAGCATCCCCTCAGCGCGCAGAACAGGCTTGTTGGTTATTCTCGCAAGCTGCTGGCCAACGGCGATACAGTCGTTCCACTGGCGCGCCTTTAACGCGGTCCATCCAAGACCCAAAAGCGCGTCTTCCGAATAGTAGCTGTTTGCCGGAACTCCTCTCAAAGCGACAACCGCCTTGGAAAGTGCGTCTTCCTCATAGAAAATAAGACCCAAAAAGAGATAACTCCGGGAGACGACCTCTTCCTGTTCCGGTGTTTTTGGAACAATGCTTATCGCGTTTTCAAGCGCTGTGATAAGCTCTTTCATATCACTGCCGAGCGTTGCGTGAGCAACAGCGATCGCGTGCTGAGCAAAGGCGTACTCTGGGTGATTTTCAGGGATAACCGCAAACGCGTGAATAGCTCTTCTGAGCTCTCCGTTCTGCAAAAAGATCTGCCCCATAATATAGGAGCCGTGAAATCTCAAAGAATCGGGAGCGCTTGGCTTGTTGAGCTCAACAAACTGTGCCGTAGCGTCCGCAAAATCTCTGTTGCGGTAGTGAATACGCATTAACCCAAGGTCTGCGTACGCCACAACTTCGCTGGTTGGGAACTCTTCTTTAATCTTCTCGTAGTTTTTGATAGCTTGAGGGCGCATCTCAAGACGCTCCTGACAATCCGCGCGCAATAGCGATACCCAGTCGTTTCTGAAAAAGTCTGGAAATTCGGCCATAACGCGGCTGAGGAGGAAAAATGCTTCCCAATATTTTTCTTCGGAATAAAGTCTGCGGGCGCGGTTATAAAGTTCGCTTGGGTTAAGCGACGCCATGCGGCCTATCTTTCGCGCGTGCATCTCCTCTCTGTGCTTACCGAAGTCGGCCTTTACATAAAAGGTATGGCTTGTCGCGTCGCTGTCATCCTCTGTCATTATATTATACTGATAATTAGCGCTGAGATCACGGCCAGCGTTAAGAGAAGGAACCTTAGCACCCAAAGCAAATCCCCAGTGGCCGACAATACTTTCATCGAACCCTAGAAGAAGATGCGCGGTGAACATTCTCATCGCCCAAACGCCCATACGCCAGTTGAGATCCCACTCAAGATTTTTGTGAAATTTACTGCTTCCAAAGTTGTCTTTGTCAAATGCGGCCACAAAGTCTTTTATGTCGAGGTCGAAATAATTCTCAAGACGTCTCTCCCAAAATTTTGAATAGTATGAGAGCCGCAGGTTTCTTGAGTATGTGCTTGCGCTGCCAAAATCCGGAGCAAGCGAATGACCCATAGTCGGAGCGATAAGGTTTTGCGTAGCGGCGCCGATTATATGCTCGCCAAGAATCGGGTGCTGCATAAGGCGGTAATTCGCGCCAACGTCTATACCGGTACCCTTAAGAGATTCGCCGAAGTTTGTCTGATAAGCGATGTTGAGGTTCGCTCCCAAAACAAGATTGCGCCAAATATGGTAGGCGTAGCTAAATGAGAAAATGAAGTTTGAGTTCCCTAACGCGCTTGAAAAGTCTTCAACAAGTTTTCCCGTTCCGTCGTCGGTGTAATCGTACACTCTTCCGCCGCTCTCTATGAGCATGGTGAAGCCGGCTGTGTGGTAAAAATTGAGCGGATGGGTTGCTCCAAGTTCAAAGAGCGCAAACTCACCCCCAAGAATAGGCGCAAACGCAAGACGCGCAGAAGTGTAGTTCTCCTCTGCAATATTTGCCGGATTACTAAGCGGCGAAAATGGAGCGTGAAGAGCGCGCCAGCGGTTTGTAACAAAAAACTCACCGGGAAGACCTGCGGCAAATGTGCCGCTGAATACACCCAAAACACAAACCAAACTCAACAGCCGTTTACAAGAAAACTTAGTGTTTACCATAGCTTATCAACCTCTTTAGTAGTTATCACAGCCAAAACAAACCTGTTATAGGTATACGCACCTATTATACAATTATAATAATAATATAATTATAACGCAACAAAAAACTTACAAGTAAAATATTTAATTTTCAAAATAGGGTAAAGAGCGGAATGAAATGTTTATTCAATTCCAAGCAAAATATTTACCGCATGTTGAATTTCAGACTTTGCCCGGTAAGCCATAACAACCTTTTTTTCCCTGTCACTGAGGTCTTCGGGCGCAAAACGAATATTAAGCATGTCGTCGGCGGATACGTCAAGCACCTCGCAGATCTTCGCCAAAGTATCTACGTCGGGGCGCGTGTACCCTTTCTCCCAATTTGATACAGCGGTATTTTTCGCGCCGATATGAGCAGCAAAGTCTTTCTGAGAAAGCCCTCTCTGTTCTCTAAACATTCTGATACGGCCGCCAATCTCATACATCGCAATCCCCCCATAAGCTGTATCGGTACGATATAAATCTTTACAATACTAAGACCCTTTTACTCTTTTTTAGGAACGTACCGGTCGGCAGCAGAGTTTTAAGCTAATAAAAGAATATAGTTTTTGCGTTTGTTTGGTGACTTAAAATAACATTTTGCGCAATTCCAACTCTTACGTCCCTAAAGGGGCGCGGATACGATCAGTGAAAAGTCATAACACATTTTGAAGACCGGTTCGCCAGGCACATACCGGCATTCCATAATTTATGAATAACCCTATAGACAAGCTCAGTGTTTTTTATTATATTATGAATTGATATTCATATATTATGGAATTTGGATGAGGAAAAATTAATGCGCATTCATCAGAAAGTAAAAAACTATATCAAGGAAAATGGCCTGCGTCAAAGCGCCGTTGCTAAAAAAGCGGGTAAATCATATTCTTTTTAGAAGCGGTGAGAGAGTCATCCCTCATGCGGTAGTTGACCATAATATCATCATACCCAAGAGCCGTTAACCCCTGCCTCATTATGTTCAGCCAAAAAACATAGTCATCCCGCAGATTCCGCAACTCCTCGCAGAACCACACCTTCTCTTTCAACTTATGTGTGTCTAAAATCGACGTTGATGGGAAGATCGGACAGTGATAGAGCATTTTTTTATAATCTTTTTTGCCAACGCTTTTATACGGTGGAAGCAACTCTTTTTTGCAAGTACTATCTTTGCGGCGATACCCGCAAAAATAAATCGCGACCGTTTCGTCTCTGTTTTCTTCTATGTGTTTCCTCATTCTTTCAAGATAATCGGCATCCCAAATATCATCGGAATCCAAAAAGGCGTAATACTGCCCAACAGCATTCTCCATCGCAAGATTGCGCGCACCCGACGATCCACGGTTTTTCGGCGACCTGATGAGCTTGACACGGGGATCTGCTTCCGCATATTTGGCGACAACAGCAGCTCCTTCGCCATTATCGGGTGAGCAGTCGTCTACAATGATCATCTCCCAGTTTTGCTCGGTCTGCCGCAAAACAGAATCAATAGTTTCACCGACTAACGCCGCGCATATTTTTCATGCCGATAACAAAGAGGTATGGGATTTTGTGAACCGCTTTGCCGAATTTAACAGGTTCACCAATTCTCCAATAGCAAATTTCAACGGCAATTTATATAACCTCCCTTTCAACATGAACACATTCAACAAAATATGGCCGGACGTAATTACCCCAGCTCAAGCGAAAAAACGCATTGCCGAACAAGCAAAAGAGATAAAAGATCAACCGAAAAATCTTGAAGAGCAGGCGATCTCTTTAATAGGACGCGACATTTACGAATTGTTGATTAAAGGTTACACCGAAAAACAATGGGGGCGAAAATGTGTTGATCTACCCGCTTCAATCATAAAGCGAATTCCTGTTCGTTATATTTACGATAACAATTATTTCAATGATAAATATCAGGGGATTCCGATTGGCGGTTACACCCGGATGATAGAGAAAATGTTTGAAGGAGCAGAAATCCGCCTGAATTGTGACTATTTTTCAAACAAAAAAGAACTTGACGATTGCGCCGGTAAAATTATTTTCACAGGTATGATTGACGAATTTTTTGAGTATAAATTTGGTAACTTATCATATAGAACTTTGCGGTTTGAGAACGAAGCGCTTGACATTTCGGATTATCAGGGTAACGCCGTTGTAAATTATACAGATTCTGAAACTCCATACACACGGATTCTCGAACACAAGCATTTTGAGTTTGGTGATCAACCAGCAACAATAATAACACGGGAATTTCCGGCAGAGTGGAAATTAGGCGATGAACCGTATTACCCGATAAATGATGAAAAGAACACCACGCTATTTAACAAATATAACGAACTCGCAAAATCACAATCAAAAGTTATTTTCGGCGGAAGGCTGGGTCAGTACCGGTATTTTGATATGGATGATACTGTTGAGGCGGCGTTGGAGTTGGCATCAACCCTAACATAGCTTCCCAACATTTATTTGCTCGCCCCAAAGTGATTTTTAGTCAAAAATTATCCACCAATTTTCGAAATGAGGTATACAATTCCCCCAACAATGACACCTGTTACTATTGTCACCACTACTCCCTTAAAGAACTGAAAGTGTTTTTGTATTTTTGACAGTGGCAAAATCTGCTCTCTTAACTCAATTTGATCCTTTTTTACATCAAAATTTTCATCTTTTCGCGTACTTATTTCAGTGGCCAATTCTTTTCCAATTTGTTCAACAAGATCAGTTATACGTGTTATTTTTCCCTTAAAATCTTCTTTCCATTTGTCATCACGGTCTATATTCTTTTTTACTTCCTGCATCTCTGCGTTTAAACGACCTATGGCATCATTTATATTACTAATTGTAGCATTGATGGCGCTTATAGAGTTTGGTTTAGTGTCAGCAACTATTTTAATAAGCTCCTCAGAGAAACAATTGATAGATTCCGGCTTTTTATCGGATTTCTTGTCAACCTTATAAAATACTCCGGCCACCATTTTTTTCCCAGGAATAAGCGGATAATTACGAGAAGACAGGTTATATAAACCAAAAATTAACTTACCTTTGTAGTTAGGATCTATTATAAGTCCTCCTAATAGAACTATGCCATCTAAACTTAATTTACGCTTAGCACTTAACTGACAATAAACATCATCAGGTAAATTCAAAGTTTCTTCTGTCATTACAAAAGCGATCTCTCCAGGCTTTATCACAGCATGATCTATGTCACGTGGATGTCCAGATTCCACTGTCAGCACCATTTTGCTAAGAGTAAAATCATATTTTATGCCTTCGCAAGATTCTTTTTTACCACCCAGAATAATAGTTTTGTTTTCTACAAATGTTAAGAGATCATTTTCTGTAAGTATTTCCATGTTCCCTCTAAAATAGTCAGATTTTTCAACATTTCAAAAGTTAGCTTAATACGACATCTTTGTTAGTTTTAAAGATAGTTTCCTGTTAAGTATCATGTCAATAGCGCATTGCTTTTCCTGTGCCCCACTCCAAGTTGATCTGTGACGGTGATATATAGCAATATATTTTAGCTGTATTAAACGGCGGACGGCTGGGGCAGTATCGGTATTTTGATATGGATGATACTGTTGAGGCGGCGTTAGGATTGGTGCGCGCGTTACATCAATTAAAATAACCACCTAACTTCTGAAAAATTGTAGACACTTCTTATTATTTTGTCGATCCTTAAAAACAGATTTTTATTATCCAACATTTACTATACATTATGTCCGATGTAAATGTGTGTGATACGTTTCTGAACATATTTTCAAAAAAGACAAAAAACATCCGCATCCATTTG
>WRCH01000058.1 GCA_009784115.1 Chitinispirillia bacterium | reverse complement strand
CATCTCTATTATTACTGTTTTTGTAACGCCGTTTTTTGTTTGTATTTCAGCGGAAAAATCTTTGCGGTAGAGCGTAAGCGCGCCGGTGTCGTCATCAATCTTAGTGCGCTCCTGAACTCTTGCCTCAAGAGATATTATCTTGCAGTCCAGTATCGTGCCGATAAGAAATTTCGCGATTTTATTGTTTTCCAAAAGACGCTTAAAAACAGCGTCATATATTGGATTGGCGATTACAACGCTTTCTCCTGACATATTTTCCCCCTTATTTCTATAACATAAAATACGTTATCGCCCGGGGTAACTTTGAGATTTTGTGTGTTTTCGTCTCACGAAAACAAAACGTGCCAAATATCCATTGGGGAGGGCCTTCACCCGACCGCATTAAAATCTCGGTAGGTGGGAGTAGGTGGGGCGGAGTTGCATAAATTGCGTTAATTCGCAAGAATGGTCAGTAAGGCAAAAAACGCAACTCTGCACCCTGCTATTAAAGCAGTTCAGCCGGCAGAGGCGGTAATGGTCAAGTTGTAATTGTGGTTACATAAGAAGTGGTAGAATAGTCAGATACATTGACATACTATAAAATTGGAGTGAACAAATGGTTTTCTACGAAAAAGTAGTAAAACTATACAAGCTCGAACAGATAACCGATTCAGTGATATTCAAAAACTCAATGGACTAATTTCAATTTTTCATCTTGCCCATCCGCAAATTCCGCAGTAAAAATCAACAAAGCTGTTGCGGGAAATGAAATTATAGTTTATATTATTAGCTTGCACCTCTTGTACTTTTCTTGTTTCAAAATTCTCATTTTCAATATTTCTCTATTTCCGATTTCGTTTTTGTAATTCCAGTTTCGTTGGTTTTCACATATAATCTCTCAATATTCTCAATTTTATAAAGCAAATGAGCATAAATAACCTTATCGGGAGAATTGAATATGGACGGTGATTTAATTGTTTTTCAGGGTCGTAAAATCAGGCGGACATTTCACAATGAAGAGTGGTGGTTTTCGGTTGAAGATGTTGCGTTGGCATTAGTAGATACAGTTAATGTCAAAGATTATATCAATAAAATGCGTAGGCGTGATGTGGCACTTTCCGAAGGGTATGGACAAAGAGCTTCTGCCTTGGATGATAGAACATCGAAGGGAGCTGCATAATTTATTATTGGGGGGCGGACTTGCTTTTTAAAAAACCTCTCCCGGCTTCATGTTTGCGTTGCTATTTCGGGGTAACAAAACTTAATTTAACTATGTAGTCAGATCACCGGTGCTAATCAGCCGGATAGAATCATAAAAGGAAGGGGTTATGATTATGGTAGATTGCGAGCAGTTAAAAAAAGATACTATTACAGAATTGGAGATAGTGTTTAGCCATCCGGCGTCAAGAGCGGCCAGGCGCAGGCAGCTGTCTAATACTGCCGATGAGACTGATTACGATGCTTGGGAAGATGGTATTAGGCGTGCTTTGGTTGCAAATGGTGAGGTAGTTAGGAAGTGGGCTGCTCATGGAGAGTGAGTTACTGTTTGATGATGCTAAAGTGTTTGCTACTGCCCGCACGCTTGCGAACGGTTATTGTGAGTTTATGAATTATTTTAAGCAGGATGCGAGATGTTACAGGTTAGAACCTACAACTATCAGCGATGTGGTTGAGCGGTATTGGCGTGATGTTGATCGTCTGCATCGTTATCATTCGATGAAGCGTATTGACAGGCACAAGATAGCCGGTTACCTCACCTACTGGATAAGCAAGCTGCGTCCGATTGCTGTTATAAAAAGTTGTGCGGATATAGATAATGCTGATATTTCGACATATATTAACGAGTTATATGCCATTTTCGTAGCTCTTGGCCGTCTCTGCGAAACAAAACAAGGCAAAGAGCCTGTCGTCAAAAGTAGTTTACTTAATACACTTTTGTACAATTTGCGCTATCGCCCTGTAACCGGCGATATGCTTTCAATGGTGTATTTTCAGATAGAAGAAACCTCGCGAAACTAAGGCGGGCCGTGCCCCGCCAGCCAAGCGAAGTCGCGGTGGTTAGGAGAACAAATGGTTTTCTACGAAAAAGTAATAAAACTCTACAAACTCGAACTGTTATCCTTCTTCGGCGAATGATCCACCTCAGGAATAATAAACGAACCGACTAAATAAGTAATAACCCCCGGCCAAATCCCTGTAACGACAGTGATAAAAACCGCACCAAGGCGTACCCAAATCGGATCTATTTTAAACTTATCGGCAAACCCTGCGCAAATTCCGGTTATCATCTTGCCATCTCTTAATCTGTAAATGCCCATCTGTCAACCTCCCGTTTTTATAATGAATTCTAACTATAGATCACACGATTGCAGTGTCTTCAATAATATAAATCTTCTCTTCTATGTTTTAAAAGCGGCAGCCTCTCACGAGTCTCTTTTAACTGTGCCGGATCAAGATCCGCATATATAATCTCCTCACCCTCAAGAGCCTCCGCAAGTACCTCTCCCCAAGGTGATATTATTATTGAATGACCATAAGCCTGATACGCAGACTCCATATTTCTACCCTGCGAAATCCCAGCCAAAAAAATCTGGTTGTCCACAGCCCTAATCCGAGTTAACATATTCCAGTGCGCAGGGCCGCTCACTTGATTAAAAACCGAAGGCACGAGAACAAGCTCGGCGCCGCTTAAGATAAGTTTTCTGAAAAGCTCAGGGAAACGGATATCGTAACAAACTGCAATCCCTATATTGCCAAGAGGTGTATCCGCACTGGATATGTGATCACCGTGTGTAAATACTGCCGACTCCCTTATATCAAGTCCTCCGTAAGAGACGTCAAACAGGTGATTTTTCTGATATGACAGCAAAATCTTCCCATCAGGCCCATATAAAAAAGCGCTGTTCCCAAGTTTGCGATCACCCAAAGAGGTCACAAATGTACCTGTGCACAGGTGAATTTTTAATCTTTTTGATATAGCAGAAAACTCTTCATGCACCTGTTCACTGAATGATACCAGCTCTTTAAGTTTTGAGAGTTCGAATGGATGATAGAACATCTCCGGCAATGCGATTAAATCGGCGCCGCCGTTAATCGCGGCCTCCTCAATAAGTTCCAATGCGCGTTCAATATTTTTTGCAGCATTGAAAGAAGGTACATTCTGAATAAGCGCGAGTTTTATCTTCGTCATTAATATGTGTCCATAAATTGAGAATGAACCATTGCTTAGCGGCACAGTGTAAACGCGTGCCGTGATTCAATATATCAATATAAATTATTTCCGTAAAATATGAGTTAAAAAATAGAACTAACTTTTATGGTACGCTCTTTGCAGTTATTTAAGCGCTGAAAGATCAATTCTTAAAAAGAATCTATCAGCGTATATAAACGTACATGGGCGTGATGAAATTACAAATTAAAAAAGAGTTTGTGCTTACAATTGCCGCTATATTTGCAATAAGCGCGTGCATACTTAACATATTGTCTCCATTAAGAGAAGCTATTGAACTGATGTTCATAGCTCTTGTATGGACGATTTTTATCTTTACCGCCAATTCCATAAGAGACTTAAAATCCGCTCAGGAACAGGAACACTGCGCGCGTATGCAGGCGGAAAAACGTACTAAAGAGCTTGAAGCGCTGCGTCTTAATATCTCCGATATGCTCTCCGAACACGATTTATCAAAACTATTAGATGCGATTTTGTCAAAAGCCGCGCTGCTTCTTGACGCGGCCGCCGGCGAGCTTGCTCTTGTTAATCGTCAAAATAGAAAAATTGAGATAAAAGCTCTGCTTAATATCGCTCCCGAGAGGCTTGGAAGCGCAACCGCTTTCGGCGACGGCATTTTGGGAAAAGTCGCGCAGAACCGCATTCCTGTTACCGTTCACAGACGCGACTTTGAGGCTAGCCCCATTTACGCATACCCTTTTCATCAATGGAACAGTATTATCGCAATACCGCTTGAGGCAGCCGGTAAACTTTACGGCGTACTCTCTTTGGCCGAGAAAAACAGAGATCACAAGTTCTGCAAAGCGGATATCGAGCTTTTGACCATGTTCGCCCAGCACGCGGCGATGTCTGTACGCACGGTGCTGCTTTTAGAAAAAGCACAGCATCAGGCGCAAACCGATTCTCTGACGGGGCTTTATAATCACCGCCGCTTCTTTGAAATGGCGGAGGCAGAGATACAGCGATCAACAAAACAGCAGCAAAGCCTCTGCGCTATGATGTTTGATATTGATTTCTTTAAACAGGTAAACGATACTTTCGGCCACTCCACAGGAGATCAGGTGCTAACTTCCATTGCGGCGCTGTGCCGTCAAATATTTCGCGAAAGCGACATCGTAGGACGCTACGGCGGTGAGGAGTTTGCGGTACTTTTACCAGAAACAGATATAGAAACCGCCAAAGAAGCCGCGGAACGCATACGCAGAGGCGTTGAGGAGATGCGCTTCGCTACCGATAAAGGCGCTTTTTCAATCTCCATAAGCGCGGGGATCGCCTCCCTTAGCGCCTCCAACCCAACACTCGGAGAGCTCCTGCACCGCGCCGATGAAGCGCTTTACGAAGCGAAACATAACGGGCGCAATAAAATTTGTGTTTGGAAAGCGCAGAGTTTGGAACTCAGAACATAATGAACGGTCTCTCCGCACAGGAAGCGCAGACGCGCTTGGAAAAATACGGATTCAATGAGATCATCGCGAAGAAAACAAACCCCGTTTTCGCATTTATTAAGCTATTTTGGGAACCTACCGCGTGGATGCTTGAAGTTATCATCGTCATCTCATTTATACTGCGCAGAACTGGGGATGCTTATGTTGTTATCGGGCTTTTGGTTTTAAACGCCGCAGTAACATTTGTACAAAACCGCAGTTCACAAAAAGCTGTGGATACGTTAAAACAAAAATTACAGATAAAAGTGAGAGTTCTGCGTGATGGAGAGTGGAACTTGACAGCTTCGCGCCTGCTTGTTCCCGGTGATATAATTCGTCTGCGCATGGGTGATTTTGTTCCCGCGGATGTTAAGATATGTGACGGTGAATTAGAGCTGAATCAATCGGCGCTTACAGGTGAATCACAAAACGTACTCAAAAAAGCAGGCGCGGATGTTTACTCCGGCTCTGTTACGGCCCGCGGTGAAGCTACCGCGGAAGTTATATCAACAGGGACAAAAACTTATTATGGCAAAACGATACAGCTTGTAAAAACAGCCAAACATAAATCTCACGCGGATGAAGTGATCTTCAAATTGCTTAAGTGGATTATCACCGCAGTATCATCGTTATTGGTCTTAGCTCTTATCATCACATACATAAGAGGTGAAAGCCTCCTTGCGGCGCTTCCTTTAATGCTTGTACTTTTGATGGGCGCCGTTCCTGTGGCGGTTCAGGCGATGTTTTCCGTAAGCATGGCTCTCGGCGCCAAAGAGCTTGTGAAAAAAGGGGTTTTAGTAACCCGCCTCAACGCTCCAAACGACGCGGCAAGCATGGATGTGCTTTGTGCGGATAAAACAGGTACGTTGACAGAGAATAAACTGTCAATCGTAGATATAGAACCCGCGGAGGATTTTACAGCCGAAGACGCCGCGCGCTTCGGCGCTATGGCTTCTGTGGAATCTGATCAGGATAATATTGACATCGCGTTTATAAAATATGTCAACAGTAAAAATCTTATCACCGACGAATTTATACAAAAAGAGTTTATCCCCTTTAGCCCCAAAACCCGCAGAACAGAAGCGCTCGTCACTTTAAACGGAATTGATCTTACTGTTTACAAGGGCGCATTTGAAACCTTATCCAAAGAGTGCCGCATGGACAAGGCGGCAACAGAAAAGTGGAATGACGTTGTTGACAATAACGCACATCATGGTTATCGTTCAATAGCTGTCTGTATGTCAAAAGATAACAAAAATATGGTTTTCGCAGGGATTGCGGCGCTTCACGATCCGCCCGCCGCAGATTCAAGGGAGTTAGTTGACAAACTCAAGCAAATGGGCGTATCCGTAACTATGCTTACAGGCGACGCTATTGCCGTGGCCAAAGAGATAGGAGATGAGGTCGGCATAGGTGATAAGTTTATAAACGCAGCACAGATGGATACTATTAAGAACTTGGGTGATGAACTATTTCATAAAAGCGGAGTAGCTCAAGTCTATCCTGAAGATAAATACAAAATTGTAAAAGCGCTGCAATCACAAGGTCATATTACCGGAATGACAGGCGATGGGGTCAACGACGCTCCAGCCCTCAAACAGGCAGAAGTTGGAATCGCCGTAAGCAGCGCCACAGACGCGGCAAAAGCCGCGGCAAGCATCGTACTTACAGAAAGCGGACTCTCAGGGATTGTAGCCCCTATTCAAGTTGGGCGCCAAATGTTTGAACGCATCAACACATGGATGCTTGTAAAACTTAAGGGTACGGTGATGAAAACTATTTTTGTGGTGTTTCTATTTCTTATCACCGGAAAATTTGTAGTTACCGCTACGGCTATGCTTGTCATCATGTTTATGACGGATTTTGTAAAGATATCGCTTGCGACAGACAACGCGAGGGGCGCGCAAAGTCCCGACAAATGGCGCATCGGGCGGCTTGCGTTTATAGGCGCGGTTCTTGGCGCCGTCATGACAGTTTTAGCTCTTATACTTTTCTATATCGGATGGCGTAACTTTGGAGTCAATACTAATGACGGACTTTTGAATACATTCAGTTTTCAGATTCTTCTATACTACATTCAGCTATCGGTATTTATCGTACGCGAAAAGGGACACTTTTGGCAATCTGCACCAAGTAAAACGCTCTTTTGGATAATTTTCGCGGATATCGCTCTTGGGCTTATCATTCCTACTGTCGGGTTATTAGGATTTACCCCCATGCCGCTCAAATATACGCTGTTTATTTTCGCGTATATATTTATCAGCATTTTTACAGTTACCGATTATGTGAAGTACCTTTTGTTTAAGAGATTTCCCGCATAATACTATTACTTCGGTCAAACTTTTCTCTCCAATTTCTCAATTTTCTCAGACAGCGCTTTTATTTTATTATCCATCTTTGTAAATTCAGATCTAAGAAACTTCACGAGCGCGGCGTCACGTTCCGCCTGACGGCGGTCTTCGGCTTTTTGCGCTTTAGCGTTTTTACGGGAATCGTTTTCGCTCTCATCCTCCAATACTTTAACACGCTCTTCAACTATTGGCTGGGGCGGCAAGCCGCCATCGTCAACATTATCAATAGCAATAGATGATTTCTTAACTTTTGCTTGAGGAGATTCTTTTGAGGATGATTCTTTTAGAATCTCAGGGATAGAATTTTTTACAGAATTATCATCACTGACATTCGAGGATGAGCCGATATTGCGTTTGTCTAAAGCGGACTCTTTTAGTGATGGGATATTCATAAACTGTTTACAGGCAGGAATTGAGGCAGAAGTTTGAGAGGCGCTTTTTTCACCGGCAAAATCTTCATTTGCAGAATCTTCCATAAAGAAGCGTCCGTCGGGAATATTATAATAGTAGGTTGTGCGGGTTTTCATCTTGTAAATTACGTATGCGATCGCTGCCGCAGCGGATAGAATAAGCAGAAGTATAAACAGATGGAATATCGATTTCAAAAGTACAGAACCCTTTTTAGTTCTTTTCACATTGTCATTATCTGAAAAACCGGCTGAGGTTTCAACTGATACCGGCGTTGTTTCAACCGCAGCTGCTTTTGAGGCGCTGTCCGCGGCGGAGTCCGGCAAAACGGTCTGACGCGGAGTTTGCCTTGTGACAAGCGGCTTTGCGGTGCGGATAGTTAGATTTTCTACGCCTTTTACCGCAAGGGGCGTTTCGTTATAATCAGCTTCGTCCCACTCGTGCTGAAAAAACGCGGCGCCGTTATGGGCTAATTGAAAAGGGGCGATATCCTCAATAAGCGCGATATGTGTTGTAAGGTCAATTCTTGCCGCAGCCGCGCCGGAAAAATGAGATCTATCCGGCCCTGTTAAAAGCGGCCAAGCGTAAAAGAGCGAAACAGCGCCCGAAGAGTCTGTACTGGAACTGTAATAAGGCGCTCTTGAAATTGTAAGAGCCTGCAACCATCTTTGACCCGCAAGAGAGCGCGGAGGCGCGGGCGGCGAGTCGGCAGTTATATCATTAACTGTGAACCCGCCGCTATTTGTACGAAGGACTCTTTTAACAGCAGAGTGTTCGCGCATAAACTCATCAATTGCTCTATTAGCAGCATCAAGATTAGGCGCCCCAAGAACCGAGGATTGTATAAGGGTATTGATCTGCGCCTCAAGCAACTGAAACTCCCTCAATATGCGCTGAGCAGGATCAGCGTTTTGCTGAGCGTCAATAGTTTGAGGTATCAACAATAAAGTTGTGATTAAAATTGTTAAAACTGTAACGATATTTTTCATGAAAGAGGAGTCTCCTTGATTTGGGATATACATCATACATAAATATAGTGAATCGCTGATCGATTTAACCGATTTTCTCAACAATTTATCATTTTTGGGATTTTTTTTGATTTCAATTTTTGGCACGGCATTTGTTTTCATTGATATATGTGTGGTGTCTGCTATAGCCGCCTTATTTATTAATAAGGTGATCTGACAGACGCACACGCTTTTTGTATTTCTCACAGGAGGAACTTATGAGACACTTAAATGCGCTTGACTGGATAGCTCTTATTATTCTTATTATTGGGGGTTTGAACCTTGGGCTTATGGGTTTTTTTGGATTTGACCTTGTAGCGGCGGTTTTTGGTACCATGTCATTTTTGACAAGAGTGGTATACGCTCTTATTGGTATCAGTGCGCTCTATACGATTGTAATCTCCCCGGCTTTAGCCCGAAGGAGTTCTACAGAATCCCGCGGACAGAGAGCTGCGCAGAATCCCGTATAATGAGTGTATTGTAATGGGATAAGAGTGTCTGAATCAGGATGCTCAGGATTAAAGGATTTGCAGGATTAGAGAATAGAGAATCTCCTACTTTCTTTAATCCTGTTCATCCTAAAATCCTGTCTCCTGATTCAGACCTGTTTTCACTGCATCGACCGCAAAAACGCGCCGTCATTACGCCAGTTTGGAGTGATCTTTATATGCACGGTAAGCGTAACTCTCGTTTCAACCAATGCCTCAATCTCTTTGCGGGCGTCTTTTTTTATCTTCTCTATCAGACTCCCGCGCTTACCTATAACTATTGCCTTTTGTCCATCAGTTTCAACATGTATTGATGCTATTATTTTGTGGCCGGTATCAGTTTCTTTATAAGATTCAATCTCTACGAAAACAGCGTGCGGAACCTCTTCGCGGGTGTTTAGGATAACCTGCTTGCGGATAATCTCCGCCGCGAGAGTGCGCATATTAGCATCTGTCAATGAGTCATCGTCAAAAAACTTGGGGCCCTCTTTAATAAAAGTGGATGCCGCGTCTAGAAAAACTTTTTTTGACTTTGGATCAACCGCGGATATTTTTATTTGAGGATAGTTTTTGAATTCTGGAAATCGTGACAAAAAAGAGTTGATCTTGCTGTCAGGATCAGAACAGCGGTCTGCTTTGTTAAATACAATAAGTACAGAAGCGCCCGCGCCTGCTATCGCCGAGGCGCAAACACTCTCCTCATCGCCAAACTCCCGCGACAGATCGACCATATAGCAAATTAAATCAACATCAGCGCTAAGCGCGCTTGTCGCTTCTGTGAGCATTTGCTCATTAAACGTATGTTTACCTTTGTGGATTCCCGGTGTATCAATAAATACAAGCTGCATCTCTTCTGTTGTGTAGATACCTCTGATATTACGCCTTGTAGTTTGAGGCAGGCTTGTTACTATGGATATCTGCTCCTGCAATACGGTATTCATAAGCGTAGACTTTCCGCTGTTTGGCCGTCCGGCAAGAGCGATAAATGCAGATTTGAAAGATTGTGAATTATTATCGACGTACATGTTCCTGTTTTTTCCGCGTGCTGAAAGTACGCTCGCGCCGTGTTTTTGGCGCGTCTCTATAGCCCCGGATTTTAACCCGGGGTTTGATGTTTAATTATACACCGGCCTTCTCAGCAGAATCCATCGTTTGCTGAATAAGAGTCGAGATCGTCATCGGTCCCACACCGCCGGGCACCGGCGTATACGCGCCTGCTTTTTGTGACGCAGCTGTCAATTCAACATCACCAACATTTCCCGGGTGATATCCCGCGTCAACCACCACTGCCCCATCCTTAATCCATTCACCTTTTATAAACTGCGGTTTACCTACGGCAGCAACAACGATATCCGCATCCTTTACAAATTCTTGAAGATTTTTTGTCCTCGAATGACAGATGGTTACTGTCGCATTTTTATTGAGCAGCATCAAAGCCATCGGTTTTCCAAGGATTGGACTTCTGCCGACTACTACGGCGTGCTTACCATCAAGTTCAATTTTATAATGATGAAGAAGCTTCATAATCCCCGCAGGCGTAGCGCTGCCGTAAGCCACGCACCCCATTGACATGCGGCCAAAACCCAAACATGTTACTCCATCAACATCCTTCTCTAATGAGATTGCTTCAAACGCGGCGCGTTCATCTACTTGACGGGGAACCGGATGCTGAAGCAGAATACCATCTATTGCCGGATCGTTATTGAGTGATTTTATTTTTTGAAGAAGCTCTTCAGTAGTAGTCTGCTGCCCCATCTCAATTTTAAGCGACAACATACCTACGCGGGCGCAGGCGCTGCCTTTCATTTTAACGTATGTTGCTGACGCAGGATCATCCCCCACAAGAATGGTAGCGAGCTGCGGAACCCTGCCTGTTTTGCTCTTAAACTGCTCAACTCTTTTGCAAAGTTCTTCTTCGGTGCTCTTTGCGAGCGCTTTTCCATCTAGTATGACAGCCATTATGGAAGACTCCTCTTAATATCAACCGTGAATGATAGTTTAAAAAAATAAATTTTGGTATGGGCGAGATGGAAATCCTTCACTGCCTCAGATCAATACAGAACATTCTTTTAGAATCCCGTAAAAGCAACCTGCCCGACACAAGCGCCATAGGCCCCCATGCGTCTATGCCGTCCATTATTTTTACAGATGATAATTTTTCAAATCTTCTGTTTGAGACAGCTGCAATTGTAAGCACTCCGTCGTCACTCAAAATAAAAAACTTGTTATCGGCCATAATAAACGGACCAAGCCCAAACCTGTTCTCAGGCCCGCTTGTCCATTTAAAAGAAGCCACATCTTTTGGGTCAACACAAACAAACTGCTCTCTATTTGTACCGGCGTCTTTTGGAAGGACAGCGTACAAATGTCCTTTATAGTAAATTGGCGTCTGCTGCTCTGAAGCTATCGCTTCTCTTGGTGTGTGACGTTCTACTGTTGATATAGAGAAATTTCCATCATTATGACTAACCTGAAGCACAATACTGCCCCCGCCGTATCCGGCAGTCATAAAGATACGCCCGTCATCAAATATCACTGGCGACGGAGCAACAACAGACCAGTTGAAATCACTTGTCTCAAACAGTATGCTGCCGCGGTCATCCCCATCCGCCGCAACGCCGGCAATACCGCCCACTGCGCAGTAAACATATATCGAACGTCCGCCAAAATTCATCGGCATAACTGACGAATGAGACATCTTCCAACCATGTTTGTTAGGAGTCTCCCAAAGTATTCCGCCTGTCATCTTGTGGACTCCGATCAAAAGCGCCTTACTTCCTGCAGGAGCGATCACTGCGACAGTATCATCAATAAGAGGACACTGCCCTGTGTACCAAAGAGGTTCTTCTGTGCCGTATTCATTTACAAGATCAATACCCCAAAGTAAATCACCTGTTATCGCATGAGCCGCCATAACGTGGCAGCGCGGGCCGATCGTTACTACAGCGCTGTCTGTGACAGCCGGAACGGTGCGCGACATGCCGTGATTGCGTCTTACCCTGTTACTGTATGACCGGCGCCAAATCTCTTTGCCGTCATCCAAAGAAAATACACGCAGTGCGTCTTCCGATTTCTCTTCGTCATAGTCAAGCAGATATACCCGCCCGTTATGAACCGCAGGCGCGGCGTGCCCTTCGCCTAAATCAATCGACCATAGTATCTTAGGCTGCGAACCATCCGCAAAATCCCGCAGCGGAGTTTTGTCAAGACTGATATTATCAAATTGACTTCCGCGAAAACGCGGCCATGAACCGCTTGCTGATGAAGGTACACCGTCATACTCAAAAAAGAACTCGCCTATATTTGAAGATGCGACGTTTTGAGCCGCAGCAGATTGTGCAGGTTCACCGCACTCCCCGGGAATCCGTTCTGTTATTTGGAAAGGTGGTTTGTGTGTAAACCACCAGCCCAAAATAATTAGCCAAAAAACGGCGCTAAGCGCAAACGAAAATTTAAACCACTTCATTAATTACCTGTTCTTTATATCATACGCATACAAATTATCCGCGTGACGAAGATAAAGAACTCCATTGCTCACAACCGGATGCGCCCAAAAAGCGCCTCTGCCGCCGGAGGGTACTTTAAATGAACTTACAAGATCGAATTTTTCAGGCGTGGCTCTTACTAAGCTCATTGTTCCCTCTTCATCATAGAAATAGAGCATACCCTCGGCAAATGTCACCGAACCTTTTCCTCTTGGATTATTCCACATCTGCTTGCCTGTTTTAAAATCAAGACAGAACCAGCCCTTGCTGTCGTGGCCTGAGCCGTAAAGGTATCCGTTGTGAAGTATAACGCCGCCGTGATGATTGTCTAAAAGCTTTGTGTCATAAACTTTTTGCGCGGTGACTCCGCCGGCTTTGGCAGTGAGTTTTATAAGGATAGAACCTGTACCGTAGCCGGTTGTCGCAAACACGTGGCCGTCATGATATGTTATGTCTGTACAGTTGTTATTGGTTCTGTTATTGAGCGGTACTGTCCACAGGAGTTTACCGGTTTTGGAATCAAGCGAGTAAACATGATGAGATGTGAACGCAATAAGCTGTCTGAAACCGCTGTTTTCCGCTATGACAAATGAGGCGTAGCCGCCGGTGCCTTCAACTCTGGGGCTCTCCCAAATAACTTTGCCGGTGTTTTTGTCAAGAGCTACAGCCGTTACATTTTTTCCGTAAGGGGCAGCATAGAGCTTGTCACCATCAATAAGCGGTGACTCAGAGTAACCGAACATCGGCATCTGCGCTTCGTATTTTTTATGCAGATCAACAGACCACTTCTTTGCGCCGGTTTTCGCGTCAAGAGCCGCAAGATATCCAGCGTCACTCAGATAATAAGCAACGCCGCCGTCAATTGTGGGCGTACTGCGGGTTCCATGATACGCACGCGCAAATGGGGCCGATGCTTCCCACGCCGCGCCCGCCTTAGCCTGCCAAACTAATTTACCGGATGGTTCAAACGCAAAAACATTGTTCACCTTGTCTTTACTGCCTGCGGTATAAACCATCCCCCCGACAACCGAGACGCCGCTGTACCCTGTTCCAAGTCCAGCGGCTGTCCATAATAATGTTGGACCCTTATCCGGCCACTTCTTTAAAAGCCCTGTTTCTTTGGATTTATTCGTCCTGTCCAAACCGTGAAAACAGGGCCAGTCCAAAGAGAATGCAGCAGTACACAAGACAGAAACAAAAACAACAACTGCGCGAAAAACTTTTGCCTTAATTTTCATCTACATCCGCCTTTTTAAGAGTAATTGAGAAGCTGTTACTATAATATAGTATTTTACGCGAATACAGTGTTAAATGAGCGGTAATTTAAGATAACGCGTGATTTTTACTTTGATTACGGAGAGCGTCTGTTACAAATTCCGCAGATAAGGATTTGACCGTTTTCATCTTTTCTTTCAATAAGTCATATCCAGTACAAACAACATTAATTATTTCTTCCGTCATTTCTTCGCGTATTAAAACTGTTGATGGCTTTGTATAACCGTATCTTTCTGAAAATTTCATTATAACCCCACCCCCTCAATTTCCCTCATAACCCTACCAGTTTCCCGCAGCACAAGTACAATTTTCTGATAATGCTCTATATCCTCAAACTCCAACTTCCGGCCTCTGCGGTCTTTCAGCCATTTTTGAGCGGGTTGATAGCCGCCGATGTAAAACTCCCATGCTTCTTGCGGAACTTTATCAAAATATTGTGCGCTGTTAATGTATACCCTGTTACCGTCATAATACGGTTTATCTACATCATTGCTGCCACTGATTGGATAATTGGCTACGCCTTGCTTGGGTCCTACGTTTTCCATTAGGTGTAGACGGCGCAGCTTTTCGCCTAACTTTGCGAGCTTGCGGAATTGCTTGGCGGTTTCGGGATATGGGATGCGGGGGAAATCTATTTTTAAAAATTCTTTGTATTTTTCTCGGTATGCTGGAGAATGCAAAACAGCATAGATATAATCAAAAATATCAATTGGAGAAAAAACTCCGTACTTGAATGGGGCTCTCTTTTCGCTTACAGCAAACACAGTGCTGCTGCTGCGATATTTCTCAAGATGAGAGTAATTTTTCTCTTCTTCTTCTTCGTCGTCGTCTTTTTCTGTAAACCGTAATTCGGTCCGTTGCGATATTTCATTAACAATGGTTTCATTAAGATTTGGTCTGCGTTTTTCGTCGAAACAATTGTTTGTTTCCGGATAAAGATAAAGTGGAAAAACAGACGTTGAGTCTTGTGCATTATCCAATATATGAAAATCTGCTATTTTAGAGGTAACAGAAACATACCCCGTACTTATTTGTCTATTTCGTTTAGATACAACCAATCCTACATTTTCACCTTTCAAAAAATGCAACATTACTTTTTCCCTTGCTCTCTCTATCATTCCGGTATCGTAATATACGAATTGATCATCAAAAGGACGATAATTTATCCTTTGAACAAGAGATTCATTCGGTATAATGTTAAAATGTTCTTTGATATTTTTTAATAGCTCATCTTTTTTATCATTAACGAATATAGCATCTTTTGCCGTTACAATTCCCACTGAATTTACCATAAATAATTCTTGTATGCGAAACCCTTTCTCATACTCGCCTTTAACTCCATAATCTTTCGGCACGAAAAAGTATTCCGGCGTAGACGGTTTAAGTTTCGTAAATGGAATTTTAGGAAAATTATTATCTGACAGATAATCATATTTTTCTTCACGATTTCCATAGAGGTCAAAATGATACACTTCGGCGAGAGCGTCTTTTTCCTTACGCCCTGTTTTAACAAAAATATTGATACTCACACCCTGCTGAATATCAAATACATTTTCATCTTTACTACCGTCAGGACATACTTCTTTCTTTTTAGCGTTACCATGCAAATCAATAATGTAAATCTTATGAAAGCTCTTCATCAAATTCCAACGCATACCTCTGAAGGTAGGGTTATCAATGAAGCTGTGATTATTGATATAGGCTAATATGCCCTCGCTATTTTTATCTACAAAGAATTGCCCCAAGCGAATAAACTTACAGTAATCATCATTAATCCATTTAGAATTGCGCTCTTGTAAAGGTAATTCAGAATTTGGCTCTTTCTTATAATCACCCATCAACTCCATAATCCAATCACTCTTGTTTTGACTTTCACCGCTATAAGGCGGATTCCCCAACACCACCATAACAGGCGTATCTCTCTTAATCCCGTTAGCCTCATTAGCTTCTTTCGCAAGAAACTGCGCGAACGGCGTCCCTGTTTCCAAGTGGTGTTTTTCTAACGAGTTTGTCAAATAGACACGTAAACGTTGATCGCCTGTCGTTTCAAATCCGGTTTGCGTAAGCAACCAATCAAGTTTGACATGCGCCATTGTGTACGGTGCCATGAGCAACTCAAATCCGTTGAGGCGCGGTATTAGATGCTCTTCTACATAGCCCTGCCACATTCCTGCCTGTTTTTTGAATTTGGCATATATTTGATTGACCGTTTCTGCAAGAAATGTTCCGGTGCCTGCGGCGGGATCTAAGATTTGTACTTTATGTACTTCTTTAATTGTTTCAACGGTTTTGTCATTTCCATTTTCATCTTTCTTATCTTCTTTTATTTTGATTTTAATTTTCGATGTGTCAGCTAATCCTTTTGGCAGATTGAACTCTTTTTGCAGAATTTCGTCCACTGCGCGAACAATAAAGTTTACTACCGCTTGCGGCGTGTACCACACCCCGCGGCTTTTGCGCAACGCGGGGTCATAAGCTGAAAGGAAGTCTTCATAGAAGTGAATCATTGGGTCGGTTTGTTGGGTGTCTTCACCGAAGCCGGCCATTACCATTTGTACGTCTGTCACCTTAAACGCTTCGGCGAGGTCGTCTACAATCCAACAGATGCGCTCATCAAGGTTAATGCCCGTGATATTATTGAACAATTGACGCAAAAAAGGATTCGTTTTGGGGATTAGTTTTGCAGCTTCATCTCTGCTGAACCCGTGCGGACCTTTGTGCCGCAAGCGTGCTACAAACATTCCATAAGCGATCGTTTGTGCATAGACATCTGCAAATATTTTTGGTGTAATGTCGTGAATCAGCACTTTTTTAAATGCGGCCATTTGTTCAGCGAGTGCGCAATCATCGTCCGATTTGGAAAGTACGCTTTCTATTATTCTTGCCATCATCCGCGCTTTCACGGCCATGATTTTAGCGAGTTCGTTTGGAGACGTGATACTTTGCGCTTCTGAATTTCCAAATTGCATGATTAATATGTTGAATTTGTCGGCGCTATCCTTTATCGGGACAATTTTATCGCCTTTGACTTCACCTATACGGATGCTTTCTTTGAACTCGCCGTTTCGGTAAAAATGGAAATCTAAGTAATCAGTAAATATTATATTGTTAAGAGTTTGTTTATATCTGTCGAACTGCTCTTTATTTGCTTTGCTGTTCAGGTCTATGCCAATATCTTTCGCTTCGATGTAACCAACGGGAATATCGTTTCGGGCGGCGATATAGTCCGGCGCTCCGCAGTCGATGCGCTTGGGTTCATTGGTGATTTGCAATGCATCAAGTTTTGGTAGTTTTTTCGCTTTCAGGATATTTTCTAAAAATCTTTGTAATGCGGGACGGTAACTGTGTTCGGTGGCATTGCCAGTTTGATACGTGCGGTTAAGCTCGACAATATAGTTTGCGATTTCTGCAGTTGTCATAGTTTCCTTACCGTGAGAATATTGTAATCCTTGAATATAAAATATGCCGATTTTAGAACTTTGCAATAAATACTGTTAATTCCTGCTTCCCGCTATTTATTTTCTATATTCTATAATTGTATGACGGCCCGCGTCTATACTGTGCCGCTAAGCAACAGAGCCGGTCCTGCGTGCAGTTGCGGGCGGTGCAGTGCAGACTCGTGCCGTGTACCGGTATAGCACAATAGAAATTCTCAAATCTCACGCGGTCGTTACAATGAACACTGTTTATTTCGCCAAACACATCTTCATGGAAAACGGAGAGATACTGCTCAACGGAGCGGTATCTGTGTGTGATGGTATTATCGTTGATGTTGGGCCGCGCGGTAAAATAAAGCGCGTTAGAGATGAGCGCATTGTTAATCTTGGCGATATGCTGCTTCTGCCCGGCTTCATTAACATGCACACCCATCTTGAAGAGGGGCCGATAAGAGGATTTTGCAAAGAGGGCGCCGAAACTTTCGGCAACTGGAGCAATAAAAAATTTTCAAGGATGCGCCAGCTCACTCAAGAGCAGATAAGCACAAGCATCAAACTCAACGCTAGAGAGCAGACAGCGCATGGAACAACTACTATCGTTGACAGTTCACGAACCGGTTTTTCTGCCTCTGTTTTGGCCGATGAGCCGGTGCGGGCGGTGTTAATAAAAGAGGTAGCGGACGAGCAGTTTCTTGATGAAAGCATCGCGCAAATTGAACGCTGGAGCAGTGAGACAGGCTTTTAAATATG
>WRCH01000057.1 GCA_009784115.1 Chitinispirillia bacterium | reverse complement strand
TATCCGTGACGTTGACATGGCTAAGGAGATTATGGAGTACACGAAGAATACTATTCTTCAGCAGGCTTCTCAGGCGATGCTGGCTCAGGCGAACCAGGCTCCTCAGAGCATTATGCAGCTTCTCAGGTAGTAATAAACAAAGCAGGGATGCGGTTTGGGCGGCCAATGCGGCCGCCCGCTGCCTGCAAAAACGCCCGGCGCAGGAGATGGATTGCCCGCGCCCGGCGCTTAATGCGAACAGAAAGGGCCGTCTCCGGACGGCCTTTTCTGTTTATGATTTAACGACAGCTTCACACCGTTTTGGCGGCATATTCTTTTGGGGACTAAAGGGCTGCGGAAACCAACAGATTTATTGTTTAGTATTGGATATAAACTATATTCATTATATCAAAATATGAATACAAACATAAAAGGTCTCGGAACAGACATTGTCGAAATAGCGCGTATCTGCGCAATGGTAGAAAAATATGCCAACCATTTTTGGCAGAAAATTTACACCGGCGCCGAGATAGAATTTTGCAAAGCCAAGGCAGCGCCGGGAGTTCACTTTGCCGGACGCTGGGCTGTTAAGGAGGCGTTCTACAAAGCGCTGCCCGCAAACGTTCAGCCGTTTTCATCATGGAAAAGTATTCAAGTGCTTAGCGGCGAACAGGGGAAACCTTATATTGACGTTTGCGATGACAAGCTCAAAGAGGCGCTTAATCAAGCAGATATCTCCTCAATTCACCTCTCAATCAGCCATGAGCGCACCCACTGCGTCGCCGTTGTGATCCTTCAATAAATGCGTGATATACTGCATAACAGCCGCTAATCACTTACAAGAGCTGCCGGATCCCGCACCTCACAGATCACAATGATAACAATACTGTTGCAGTTCTTTTGAAATTATGTTATATTATATACTATGATGAAAAAAATATTTGGTAAATGTATATCCGCTTATTTGATTGTATATTTGGCATTCGGCGCAACTCTTATTTTTGCTGATGATGACGATTGGGGTGATTTTGATACAGGCGCTTCGTTTGAGCAATTCGCGCCGGAACCCGAACCGCCTCCTGCAGCGGAGCTGCCGCCTGTTCAAACTTTTGAAAGTTTTGCTGAGGAGCCGCAGTTTTTTGATACGCCCTCCGCTTCGGAACACACCGCGCCCGCTTTTGAGTCAACATTTCAGCAGCAGCCCTCTTTTGACTCTTTCGAACCGCTGGAGTCGTTTGACTCCTTTCTTAACCCCGGGGCTCAGGAGGCCGGTTCAAGTTATGTTACGGTTATCAGAAGCAACCGTCTTTACGAAAGCCAGTTCCAAGACGCGGTTATTGAGGGGCTTCAGTTTACATCCGAACCTACAGGCGTTGAAGATGAGGTGATGATAACCTGCTATTTTATCTTTAGAGACAAGCCGACAAGTTATTTTTACGATCTTAACCGCAATGAGAAAAAGATAATATTTGAGTTTGCGGACGCGCGCACAGGCTCCTCTCCGGTAAGAGTAGACGAGCAGTCGCCCATAAAAGGAGTTACCGTAGAGGAGTTACAGGTAGACGCCAATAAAGAGATAAAAGGGCTTAATCCCGAGTGGCATAACTATATCCGCGTCACTATGGATTTGACCCATATTCCGGTAGTGTTTGTAAGCGATGAATCGAACATCATCTCTTTTCGTTACAAGTGGACTACAGATCCTGAGAAATTCCCCCTGTATGTTGAACCTAACAATTTCCCTCTCGTTTTTTGGCTCTCAGCCGGCGGACTTGGCGCTATAGGCATAGGACTTCTTACCTATTTCCTTATCCCCAAAAAGGAAAAGCCTATCGACAATACGCTCAGCGACCGTGATCTGCCGGGACGTCCAACGAGAACTACTCGATAATTTACAGAAACAATATATTGGATTTTTGCGGTGCGGGGAAATTATTTTATGATTCTGTATTGATCTATACCACTTCACGGCATAAATCTACACTGTGCCGCTAAGCAACAGAGCCGGCCCTGCGTGCAGTTGCGTGCGGTGCAGTGTAGATTTATGCCGTTAGTCAGTATATATAATAAGGAAATTTTTGTAAGATGAAAAAAAGTAAAAATTACACTATTAGTATTCCTGTTAAAATTTTTTGGCTTGTTTATCTTCCCCTTGGTATCATTTTGGGGTGCGCGGGGATTTTGGGCGGTATTTTTGGCGTTGACCGTTATGTGATGCCTCGAATTGCGGGAGTTGACCGTGATTTGGTCGAAACGCCTGATGTGCAGGGTATGCCTTACGAAGATGGGCGCAACCGTTTTTTTGGCGTGGGGCTTCTTACCGAAATCCGCAGCCGGGAGTTTGACGACAAGATCGCCGACGGCTCTATTATCGATCAATTTCCTGAGGCGGGGTCGATGGTAAAGAAAGGCCGAAGGATTGCGGTGACTGTAAGCCGCGGGAGTGAAGTGGCGGTGATTCCGCAGCTCAAGCAGCTTTCGGAGCGGCAGGCGCGCATGGAGCTGCGCAAAAGCGGCTTTACAGTAGGCAGAGTGCGCAAGACATTCTCCGAAACCCATCCTCTTGATGAAATTATAGAGTCGTTTCCGCCATCAGGCACCGCTATTTCAAGAGCGATGGAGGTTGAGCTTGTGGTTTCGCGCGGACCAAGGCCGACTCACGGCGAGGTGCCCAATATCATTGGCGAGAGCCTCTCAGAAGCGCGCAAATCAATAGAAGAAGCGGGGCTTAAGGTCGGAAGAGTTACCTATCAAAACAACCCCGCCCTCGTGCCGGGAACGGTGGTCTCTCAATCTTCGGCCCCGGGAAGCAAGATACCGCTTGACAGCAATATCGATCTTGTGATCTCTGCGATTCGTTAATGTTAAGGCGGCAGTTAAACCCGGCACATCGGCTGCGCGAACCATCGTGAGGCCGCTGTACCGGGGGTTGCGGCGTTTAACTGCCGGAGTAATATATCATTCACCCATACGTAGTCTGCCTTAAGGGGGAAAGAGCTGTGAAAAGATACCGCGCCTGCAAAACAAGGTTCGCCCTATCTTTACAGATATGCCTGTGGAACGTCTCTCTCTTTCTGCTTCTATTTTTGAGCGGATGCGCGGCGAACCGTTTACCCGTTGTAATTATCGACGCTTCCAGAATTTCCGAAACAATTATTGACGAACAGGATCGCATAAGCGCCGCTCAGGACTACTTTGTGCTTGCCCGCGATTTTGAAAGACGCGGCGTGCCCCTTATGGCGCAGCGCCTCTATGAGATGGCCTATGATCTTCTGCCCGAATCACGCTTTCTTCGCAAAACAGTTGTTAACTACGCCATTCAGCATCAGGAACTTGATAAAGCGCTTCTCTTTTTTGAGGGAGTTAAGGTTCGTGAATTAGACGCGGAAGAGAAACGCACGCTTAGCGTAATATACATACGCATGGGAGAGCTTGCAAAAGCGGCCGCGGTTATCGAACTGCTTGGGGATGAGCGGGGGCCGGAAGAGACGTACTCATTGGCGCTGCTTTACGAATCGCTGGGGATGAGAGAGCTGTCGCTTAAACACCTCAGAGAGTTTTTTAAGAGCGGAGAGAGAACATTTGAAGTTGGCGTGAGGCTTGTGCAGTTTAACATAGGCGACCGTAAATTTGCCGAAGCTCACAATATCGCGCTTATTCTGCATGAGACTTTTCCGCAGAGCGCGGAAGCGCTTTCGCTTTTGGGTACCGTAAGCCATCTTAAGCGTGATACAGAAAAAGCCGCTGAATATTTTAACGCGGCGCTTGCGATCGACTCCCTCAACGAAGAGGCGCTGCGCACGCTTGCGCATATCCATGTTGTCAAAGAGCAGTATAATGAAGCGGTTTATATGTATAGACGCCTTGTGAATTTAGGCGAACACGGAGCGATTTACCGCCGCGGGCTTGCCCTCATGCTTTTTCACATCAAAGAATATGACGGCGCGGAAGCGCTGCTTGATACTATATTTTCGGAAAAAGCGGAACGCCAGCAGGATATTATTAAAGAGCTGCACCTTTACCGCGGGCTTGTCTACTCACAAACGGAAAGACGGGAGAAAGCCGCTTTAGAGTTTGAAGCTGCTCTGTCTATTGACTCTCTTTACGAAGACGCGTTAAAAGAGCTCTGCTTTCTTCACATCATCGCAAAAGATACGGCCCGCGCGGAGGCTTGCGTTGCGCGGTATACGGCGGCGCTTCCCGGTTCCGGTACAGGATGGAGATTTGCCGGCTATACGTTCAATATGAAAAAAGAGCACGAACAGGCGATAGAGCCGCTTAAAAAAGCTGTTGGTATTGATCCGAAAGACTACTTCGCGTGGTTTGAACTTGGAAGCGCCTTTGAGCGGCTGAAGCGTATTGACGAAGCGGCAGATGCCTTTAGAAAAGTACTCGCGATAAATCCCGGCGACGCCCACGCCTCAAACTATCTTGGTTATATGTGGACCGAAGAGGGGATAATGCTCGACAGCGCAAAGGTGCTCATTGAAGACGCGTTATTGAAGGAGCCGGAAAACGGCGCGTTTTTGGACTCTTACGCATGGGTTTTTTATAAGCTCGGCGATTATGAAAAAGCTCACCACTATATCAAAGAAGCCTTGAAGCATATTAACGACGATCCTATTCCTTATGAGCATTTGGGCGATATTTTGTTTAAGCTAAAAGAGTACAAAGGGGCGGCGGACGCCTATAAGCGCAGTCTTGAACTTAAGTCCCAAGAGGCTGTCAGGATAGAGGCGCGGCTGCTTGAGATTAAAAATATAATCAACAAGAAATGATGCCTTTTGAGGGATGATTTTTCTGTAGATAATAGCTATTATTGAGAGATTTTTATAGGGAAAGTTTTTGAGTTGAGTAATTTTGTTTTGATTAAAAAAATATCACCGATACTTTTGTTTTTGGTTATTATCTCCGGATGCGCCTCTAAGATCCATCTTCAACCGGAAGCGTTCGAGCGGCATCAGTCCATTATAACAAAAGAGATAATAAACGCGCAGCAGATCGCCGATTTTAAAGGCTCCGGCACTATAACGATAGTGGAGGACGGCAGGCGCAGTTCGGGTAAGTGCGATGTACGTTTTAATTTGTCGGACGGCAACTTCAGAGCGCAAATCTATTCGCCCTTTGGAACTACCGCAGCGCGCATAGACGCCGACAGCTTGGGCGGACGGGTAAGAGCAGGCAATGATGAGTACAGCTTCGCGCTTGACGAAAGTATGGAAGAGCTGCCTTTAAGCTGGGGCGGGTACTTTACTTTCAGACAATTCATGCAGATACTCATCGGTAAAATGCCGGCTGAACTCACTTTGCTTGATTCACGTCCGGATTCATTGACATTTGATAAATCAGCGGCTGTTGCTTTATGGAACCGTGATACGTTGACTGTAGAGGCGCGTATCGGCAGAAAAAGCGAACGTTTGGAGTCTGTCGCGTTTAATTATGATATCTTGGGAAATACGTTTGCGCTGCGCTACGGCCGCTTTAAAAACGGAGCGCCCGGTGAAATAGCCATACATTCCGATAGCAGAAACTATATTTTATTAAGGTATGATAGATAGCAATATTGATACAGGTTATTAGAGAATATCAGATAGAATAGATAAAACATGCGAAAACAATCACCATATAATCATAAAATATTATTTAAAATCGCTATAATCGTGCACTGCGTATTATGCGCCGCGCACCCCGCCCGCGCTCTGCACCCCGACGCAGGCACTACCGCTTTTCCATTCCTCACGTTCAACTATGACGCGAGATCCGCGGCGATGGGGGGAGCTTCCGCTGCCATGCAGAATGACTCTTATGGGATATTGTCAAACCCGGCTGCCATTGCGCATGTAAACCGTACGCAAATTATGGCCGGTTACCGTCAGGTTATTATGGATATATGGGGCGGGCCGCTTGCTGTCGTTTACCCTGCGTCAAAAGGCGTATTCGGCGCGAGTCTCATAACCATGTCGTCAGGCGGGCTTGATATTGTTGACGAAAACCAGAATTTAACAGGTGAGCGCGCAAAAAGCAGCTACACATCGGGCGCAGTGAGCTGGGGGATGCTCCTCTATGACAATTTGTCGGTAGGCGCTAATCTTAAAGTCGCTTATCATAATCTTGAAGTAGGCGGCCTCGAAAGCCGTTATTCAGCAGACGGTTTTGCGGTTGACTGCGGTGTGCAGTACCGGCTTAACAACGGACGGTTGATCTACGGCGCCGTGTTACGAAATTTTGGTTTTGTGCGCTCGGGTTACTTAAACGAGTTCAACGATTATCCTTTCCCTTACGGAATAGAAGCGGGAGTCTCTTACGTCCCGCGCCATGTCTTAAATCTGCGCATGGCCCTTGATGTGAACAAATTTAAAGGGGATTATCTTAACTTTGAACCGGGATTTGAGTACACGCTTGTAAAAAATGTTTTTTTGCGCGGCGGGTATGCTTTTAGTTTCAAAGATTTAGAAAACGCGATCGAAATATTCCGCGGCGAACGCGACGAGAACTACCAAAAAAGCAACGCGGCCGCGCTCTCGCTTGGCGGCGGTCTGGCTGCCGCTGTTGATAATGTAGATTTGAGGCTTGACGCGGCGTTTCAGTTTTATTCGGATTTGGCTAAGCCCGCTTTTATTTTGTCGATTATCGCGGGGTTTTAGGACTCCTCATCCAAATCGGGCTCGCTCACATCCGGCTCATCGTCGGCTTCCTGAGCGGAGGCGCTCCACTGGGGTACGGAGGCGCGGGTCATGTGGCGCAGCTCTTTATCGGCGGGAGCTTGGCTTTGGCGTTCGGGTTTACCTCTGCCGCCCTTTGATTCAAGAAGCTCCGCGGCTTTAGTCTGATATGTGCGGTAAGCTCTGCCGAGCGCGGTCTCTTCATACTGATCTATTGCGTTTATCTTGGCGCCGTTGTCAAGCAGAACTGTGATCACCTTAAGATGACCGTTCTCCGCGGCGAGCATAAGCGGTGTTGTTCCGCGCACGTGTCCGCGGCAGTTTACGTCCGCTCCCTTTTGCAGCAGAGTGCCGACAACAAGATGATAACCGCCCTCGGCAGCTCTCATGAGCGGAGTAAACCCGCTCTTATCGGCGGTGTTTGGGTTTGCTCCCTGTTCAAGAAGATATTTTACGATATCGTTGCTTCCGTTCCACGCGGCTTCAAGAATGGCGCTTCTGCCGCCCGCGTCGCTCTTATTAACATCCGCTCCCTCACTAACGATTTTTTTAACACTCGCAAGAGTTCCGTTTGAACAGGCACTGATCAGATCCATGAGATAGTACTCCTTCATTCATTATAAAAAATTAACTGTGAAACATAATATAAGTAAAGCTGCAAATGCAACTTTTTCCCTGTTTATTTAAAAATTAATGACAGAGCGGCAATTTGTAAGGGCGGGGCTAGCCCCCGCCCGCTTTGAGACAGCCGCCGCTCCAATCCTTCGTACAAACAAGGCATGTTCTGTCTTTTTACGCTATTTTACCAATAAGCTGAATCACTTTTCGCAGCGTCTTTATCCTGCTTTAAAATTATTCCAAACTGGAACCAAACTGAGGCGCTGTTTGGGAAATTATCTTTCAGCGCTCTTGACGTGCTTGCCGCACAGCTCAAACCGCCGCTCAGATACACGCCGCTGACAGGGTCATGCAGCGTGAGTGTAGAGTAAACTCTCGCCTGATCCTCTAAACGGGCAGACAATGGAGTATTATCAGGATATTTTCTTTGCACATCAAAAGATTGATAACTGCCTCCAAGCTCAAAATCCACAAACTCGCTCACGTGCACTATAATACCGGCATAAGGCACGCTTAATAATCCTACCGAGCGCATCTGTTCGCTTGAGCCGCTTATGTAGTAGCCGTCAAAACCTGTGGTAAGAGAGATAAGCGGATGGGTAGTTGGTATAAACAAAGCGGCTCCCGCGGTAAGCGACAAACCTTTTTGATTGCGTATCTGATTGTCAACGTAAAAATTACTGTTTCCAACTCCAATCGTAAGACGCAGCGCCGACGCCGGTGAGTAGTGCATACGAAGCATGTGCGCCGCAAGCATGGATCTCTCTTCGTCGGTAGTATTTTGTCCGTTTAATATTCCATAGTATTCAAGTATAAGCGCATCCGGCGACATATCCTGTACCGGAATGCTTGCGCTAGCGTAAACGCAAACTAAAAGGGTGAAAAGCGCACCCGTAAGCAGTCTTTTCATAACCTTACCTCTTTTCTGTTAAGAAAAATCATCTGAAAATCCCTACCGCAGTATACAATCTATAGCTTTTAAAATCAGTTAATTAGCTATAAGCGTGTATACTGCTGTCTGTTAACAGTAACATAGTCCTGAAAATTAATTAAAGCAATTGGAATTCCAAAAGAGAAATTGGCGGAATTGGTGTGGATTTGCGGGTTTTTGAGAGGATTTGATGAGATGTATATAGTTTTTTAAATTTCTTGCAGTGAGGCTCTGCTGAGCAATTAGTGATAATCTACTAAAGCATCTCGCCTACAGTATTCATTTTAAGATACTTTGCCATAATTCCTCCGCTCTATGAAATATACTACACTTCACGCTTTCTTACAACAGATAACATCTTTAAGCAAAAGATTTGCCCGCTGTATTGATATGAATTCGGTTACCCATATCATAAATTATGAGAAGGCGTTGCTTCTCATTGAGCTGAAAGTTCATAATCACCGCTATTCAATATAGATGAATGCTTCAAGCAAGCGTAAGAGGAATTTGACCAACGCAGAAAAATAAGAGGATAAAAACTTTGGCACAACTATTGCGATATTTCCCCATCCAGCAAAATCTATGCAAAATTTGTAAAATATGAAGTTTTGCGCTGATCTCTCAAAAACTGGTCAGCTGTTTTAAAAATACTGGGTTATAGCCGGATGATAATCATTCTCACTTTCGCAAAATCAATTCTCATTTTCACAAAAAAGTCAGTAAACGAATTAGTACAAAACCGGAATAATCCGGCGGAAAAAATTGATAAAATAATCTCACTACATTTTACTTCACTAAAAAGGAGAGCGTTTCTATGCGTATCGCGATGTTGGCTTGGGAGACTTTGCATTCTATATCTTTGGGCGGTGTGGCGGTTCATGTTACGGAGCTTGCCGCCGCTTTGGAGAGAAAAGGGCATGAGGTTCATGTGTTTACAAGAATGAGATGGCATGAGGACTGGCAGTACAGCAATATCCACGGGGTGCACTATCATCGTGTGCCTTATAGCGGCGATGGGGATATGATTAATGACGTCAATAACATGTGCCGCAGCTTTGTAGACTGTGTGTTTTGTGCTGAAGACTACATGGGCGCCCATTTTGACGTAGTACACGCGCACGACTGGATGACCGCAAACGCGATGGTGTGGATAAAGCAGGGCCGGGGCAGAAAAGGCGTTATCACCATGCACTCAACGGAGTACGGCAGATGCGGCAATAATTTTTACGACGGCCCGTCAAAGCGCATTATGGATCATGAACGCAACGGCACTTTCTGCGCGGATAAGGTGATAACCGTTTCGCATCTGTTAAAAAATGAGATCCAGTGGATCTACAATGTTCCCGACTGGAAAGCGCACATGGTCTACAATGGGATATCATACAACGATTTTAACGGCTTTGTGGATTCCGGAGAAGTTAAAGGGCGCTATGGCATTGGGCCTATGGATCCGACGGTTCTTTTTGTAGGCCGGATGACAACTCAGAAGGGGCCCGATCTTTTGGTTCGCGCGATTCCTTATGTACTGCACCATTATCCAAACGCAAAGTTTATCATGTCCGGCGACGGCGATATGCGCGGCCACGTCGAGCACCTCGCCCACAGCCTTGGCGTAGCTCACGCGTGCCGGTTCTACGGCGTATTTTCGCGCGGTGAAGTAGCGGATCTGTACCGTGCGTGCGACTGCGTAGCCGTACCGTCACGCAACGAACCGTTCGGCCTTGTGGTGCTTGAGGCGTGGGCGGCGGGAAAGCCTGTGATAGCTACTCACAACGGGACTGAATTTGTGTGGCACGATATAAACGGATTCAAAGTGTACCCCAACCCCGAATCAATCGCGTGGGGCATAGGCTCTCTCTTCGCAAACTTCGATCACGCCCGCTGGATGGGGCAAAAGGGGCGCGAGGCGGTGGAAAATTCGTTCTCTTGGGATCTTATCGCCGAACATACAGAGGGGGTCTATAGTTGTTGATTGCAGATATTGATCAGTATCAAGACGATACCCTATTGAGAGAATTGTGCTGGGAGATAGGTCAGAGATTCCCCGAAACATTTTCACAGGAGCTCTTTTCGCTTCTGGCCGTCTATCCTCATTTGGGATTTCTCCAGTGGCATGTATCACAGGAAACCGCCGCCAGGGCAAAGGCATGTAAAAACGTCAGCTCTGATAATGGATGCTCGCTTGTAATAAGGGTGTATGATGTAACCGGAGTTGAGTTTGACGGCTTTAACGCTAATCATCAATATGATATACATATCCAATCTCTTTGCGGATGCTATTATCTTAATGTTGACCGTTTTGAGAGCACGCTTATGGCGGAGGTTGGATATCTGTTTTCAGACGGCAGTTTTAAACCCTGTATACGTTCAAACGTCATGTACTTTGACCGCCCGCGAAAGTCCTCCTGTTTCCGCACCGCGGGGCTTTACGTAAGTTCCGCGTTTAGAAGGGTATTTCCGGTAGAGGATGTTAAGTGCGCGCCGGTGTTTGACGGGATGAACAGCATTTTGGAGAAAGCGGACGTCCCGCAGCTTGGCGCGGCGATTTTTCTTAATGAGAGCGCAGTTTCAGACAATAATCATAAGGAGCGCCCCGTTACCCGCTTCCTTTTGAGTGTAATAGAAAAGTGCCGCGCTATGGGCGCGGCGCCGCAGGTTTTTACTCCCGATGAAAATCTTATATCAAAAGTCTCATCATACCCTCTTATAAAAAGAGCGCGGTTTCTTTCTAAAGAGATCGCGGCTCATTTTGAGCGTAACTTTAAACCCTCCTCTTTTGGGTGTGTTCAGTGTCATGATTGGTACAGCGCGCCTGTGGCCATGAATGTGAGCCGTAAACACGGCTTGCCGCTTATAGCGGTCATTCACTCCCTTGAGATTGAACGATGCTGCGGTCAAAAAAGTGAAATATCAGAAAAAATAGAGCGCTTGGAACAAAAACTTATAAACGCGGCCTGCGGCGTACTTGTCGCGGGGGAATCTTTACGGGAGATAGTTATACGCGGCTACGGCAAACCAAAAGAGTCGGTGTTTATTGTACCGGATACGCTTACTGCCGTCAGTGACAGCAATACGCTTTTGCGTACTATAGAATGTATAGCGGCAATGTACATCTCACGCTGGGCAGGCGCCGTACTATCTAAAAAGGAGACTATTAATAATGGCAGATAAATCTTGCGAACCGGATACCGCAGTTAAAAGAGGATATTTATCGATAGTACTTCACGCTCATCTGCCTTTTGTAAAGCATCCCGAATACAGCTCTTTCCTTGAAGAACGCTGGTACTTTGAAGCGATGAACGGCACTTACATTCCTCTTATCTCAATGTTAAAACGGCTCATAGCCGAAAACGTAGAGTTTGAACTTACACTCTCTCTTTCGCCAACGCTTTTGTGCATGATGGAAGACCCGCTTCTATCGCAGCGCTACAGCGCTCACCTTGACAAACTCATTGAGCTTGCAAAGCATGAGCAGGAGCGTAACCGTGATCATGGACATTTAAAATGGCTTGCGGATTATTACCTTGAGACTTTTACAGAAGCGCGTACTGTTTTTGATGAGTGCGGTCATAAAATCTGTAATCATTTCCGTAAAATTTCCGAAAGCAAAAAAGTTCATCTGATAACCACAAGCGCCACTCACGCGGTCTTACCGCTTCTGATGTCGGAACCTGCCGCGGTGCGCGGACAGATCGAAACCGGCTTAAAAACATTTGACAATGTATTTGGCTGCAGGCCGCGGGGATTCTGGCTTCCTGAATGCGCGTTTCACCCCGGTATTGAGGAGTATATGAGAGAAGCGGGGATCCGATACTTTTTCCTTGAATCTCACGGCATAGACCACGCGGACGTCCTCCCGCTTTACGGAGTATACGCTCCGCTGTTCACCCCCTCGGGCGTAGCGGCGTTCAGCCGTGACCAGGCAAGCACAGAGGAGGTGTGGTCTGCCCAAAAAGGTTATCCCGGCGATCCCGAGTACCGCGAGTTTTACCGCGACATAGGCCACGAGCTTGACATAGACTATATCAAACCGTACATCGCCGATAATGTGAGAGTGGATACGGGCATAAAATACTGGCGGATAACAGGCCCGCGCAGTCAGAAAGATTTCTATAATCCGTACAGAGCCCGTGAGAGAGCCGCTTTTCACGCGCAGTGTTTTTATGACAAGCGTGTTGCGCAGACGGAGTATCTCGCCTCTACAATGGGCCGCCCGCCTGTTATTACAGCGACTTTTGACGCGGAGCTATTCGGCCACTGGTGGTACGAGGGGCCGCAGTGGCTTGAGTTTCTTATCCGCCGTATCGCGGCAGACAATTCAAGGCTTGCGCTTATAAGTCCGGACACATATCTTAACCAGCACCCGGTACATCAAAGAGGAGCGCCCTGTATGTCAAGCTGGGGCCACAAGGGATATTTTGAAGTATGGTGCAACGGGAAAAACGACTGGATTCTGCGCCGCATCCATGAGTGCATCCAGCGTATGCTCGCATTGGCGTCGCGCTTTGGAACAGACCCCGCCAGCGATAAGCGCCGGGCTCTCAATCAATGTATGCGGGAACTTCTCTTAGCTCAGTCCTCAGACTGGCCTTTTATGATCACGAATGCAACTTCCGGGCAATACGCCTCACGCCGTGTTTGCGATCATGTAAGCCGTTTTCATTTTTTGGCAGACGGGTTAGAGAATGACTCTCTTCATAGCGAGAGCGTGACGGCATTAGAGTATCTAGACAGCGCATTTCCCGATGCGGATTATCGGGTATTTGCGTAAACAAAATCGGCAGCCGTCAACTGCCGTTTTAAACACTGCTATACTGGTACACGGCATAAATCTACACTGCACCGCACGCAACTGCACGTAGGGCCGTGAGGCTGCTTAGCGGCACAGTGTAGATTTATGCTGTACACGATATAAACTGCAAAACCTCTTGCATAAACGGCGCTGCCTTATTTATATTAGATGACTATGAACGGAGTGTAGCCCAGCCTGGTAGGGCACTTGAATGGGGTTCAAGTGGTCGGGGGTTCAAATCCCTCCACTCCGATTTAAAATTGGCCCGAAATCTGACAAAATGCAGATTTGGGCTTTTTTATTATGGCAGACAATCAACTAATATGAAATACGAAAAAATCATAACCGGCGCCCTTGAAGTAAACACATATGTTGTCACCGATCCAAACGGCGGCAATAGCTGTATTATTATTGATCCGTCAAACGGATGCAAAGAGGTTCTCTCATACTTGTCCGAAAATGGACTGCGCCCATGCGCCATACTCTTGACACACGGTCATTTTGATCACATTATGGGTCTTAATGAGATTGTTGATGTATTTAATGAGACGCCTGTTTTTATTTATCCTGATGACAAGCCGTTTCTTACCGATTCTATGATAAACGGTTCGCGTCTTGTTTTTGGAGTAGATTTTACATTTTCAAAAAATGTAACGCAGCTCTGTGAAGGAGTGATGAAGATAGAGCCGTTTGAGTTTACGGTCTTGCATCTGCCGGGACACACCCCCGGGGGATGCGCGTTTCTTTTTGGTGAAGTTTGCTTTTGCGGAGATATTGTTTTTGCAGGTTCTATCGGAAGGACAGATCTTCCCGGCGGAAACTTTAATCAGCTTATATCCGGTATCCGTGAAAAAATTCTGCCATTGCCGCCGGCAACAGTTCTTTGTCCCGGACATGGCGGCAGAACTACGGTAGACAGAGAGAAACGGCTCAATCCCTATCTTCAGGAAAGTTAATAAAAATGGCAGAGATGCCTTTCCTAGAATCTTACATGGCGTATCTTCAGCTTGAAAAAACTCTGAGCGCAAACACCGCCGTCTCTTACCGGTTTGATCTGCAAAGACTCGCCGGTTTCCTTAAACAAAATGACGCGCTTGATTTGCAAAAAGTAACGCCTGCTCTGTTATCATCATACATAATGGTACTGTATGATATTGGACTTGCCGCAGCATCTATTCAGCGCAATATCTCATCCATGAAAAGTTTTTTCGCTTTTGCCGCGTCAGAAGGAGATATAAAAGAGGATCCGACAGAATTGCTTGAAGGCCCTAAAACATTAAGATCACTGCCATCTGTACTCTCTATTGAGGAGATTGACGCGATGATTAACGCCGTAGATTTACATAAAAAAAACGGTATCCGCGACAGGGCGGTAATAGAGACGCTTTACGCCACGGGGATGCGCGTCTCCGAGCTTTGCAGCTTTACAATGGAGCAGCTTCTTGAAAATGACGGTCTTGTACGGGTGCTTGGCAAAGGTTCAAAGGAGCGCATAGTTCCCATTGGAGAGAGCGCTCTCTACTGGATTGCGCAGTATCTTGACAAAGAGAGATTCCTCATTGCAAAGCCCGACAGCGGCAGCGCAATGTTCCTTAATTTTCGCGGCAACTCTTTTTCGAGGATGGGAATTTGGAAACTTCTGCGCCGGTACGCGCTTCTTGGCGGGATTGAAAAGGAGATCTCTCCTCACACATTCCGCCACTCATTCGCTACGCATCTTCTTGAAGGCGGAGCGGATATCCGCACCGTGCAGGAGATGCTTGGACATTCAAATATTGTTACTACTGAAATATATACTCATGTAGACAGAGAATATCTCAAAGAGGTGCACAGAGTCTTTCATCCCCGCTGTAAGAGATAGTATGATAATAACCGTGACAAAATACCTGACTATCTTTTATATTATCTGTTTGGATTTCCCGCACCCCTTTAGGGGTGCAAGATTGCGGCCCCGGGTTTTAACCCGGGGATTTGGAGATTGCAAATAAATCCAATATTAATATCATTGAAAACATTTATGGAAAATAGAGAATGATAGAATTAGTTGATATAATAAAAAGCTACGGACGCTCCCGCGCTCTTGACGGTGTATCGTTTAAAATATCACCGGGAGAAGTCTTCGCGCTTTTGGGGCCTAACGGAGCCGGCAAAACAAGCGTAATAAGAGTGCTTCTTGGATTTACAAAAGCGGATAAGGGCAGCGCAAAAATAAACGGCGTCTCCGTTCAGTCAAAACTCGCCCGTGCGGGTGTAGGGTATCTGCCGGAAATCGTACAGTTCAGATCACGCCTGAACGCCTGCTCTTTTTTGCGCAGAATGGTTTCTCTTAAATGTAAAGATAAAAACACTCGCGCTCAAATTCCGGTATTACTTGAAAAAGTCGGTCTTGGCGGAAAAGAGAGGCAAAAAATCGGAACCTATTCAAAAGGGATGATGCAGCGGCTTGGACTTGCGGCAGCGCTTATATGCACAAAACATCTGCTTATTCTCGATGAACCGACCACAGGTCTTGACCCCATAAGAACAAGAGAATTGCGTCTCCTTTTGCAAGAGCTAAAAGAGAGGGGTGTTACCATTCTGTTAAATTCCCATCAGCTTTCAGAGGTAGAGCGGCTATGCGACGGCGCCGCGATACTGAACCGCGGGAAAATCCTTGCTTGCGGCAAGCTCACCGATATAATAGGTACTGATGAAACCCTTGAAGACGCGTTTATAAGATATGTAAGTGAGGACAAAAAAAGATGAATCCGCTTGTCATATTAAAACTCACCGCATACACCGCGGCGGACGAACTGCGCGGCAAGGGCTTTGCCGTACTTACCGCGCTGTCTATTACAGCGCTCATTTTTATCCGCGGCTGCTTTAGCGGCGATGTTACCATAAACGGGGAAAAGCAGAGCGCCGCCGAGCTTGGGTGGCATCTCTCTTTTTTCGCTTACCATCTCATATCTGTAATAGGGATGTTAATGGCGGTTTTAGTCTCAATGCGTCTCTTTAAACATGACGAATCGGCAGGCAGCGCGGTTAACATACTGTCAGGCCCTGTAAGCCGCGCTGAATATATCACCGGTAAAGCCGCGGGGGTTTGGGTTCTGAGCTCTTTATTTATGGTAACGCTTCACTTTACGGTTTATCTAATAGTACTTACCAGCGTAAACGGCACTGTTCCGGGGTTTATGACCGCCTCCTTAATAACCACGCTCAATGTACTTGTTGTTACGCTTGCCGTACTTGCCTTCAGCATGGTAGCTTCGGATATTGCCGCGGCGCTGCTTGCTATTATTATGCTCTCCGTATCATTCATCTCCGATACCGCCAACGTCGTTTTCAGCTCCGGCGCAATGCGCCAGCTTATGCCTCTTGCGGCAGACGCACAAACTATGGCGCTATGGAGAGAACTGTGGCCGAAAATCGGCAACCTCCAATACGGCGCGGTATCTATGATGCAAAACGGGCAGACGGATAAGCTTATCAGTTCCGCGTTAAATCTCTCTGTCTACGTATTACTATTCGCGCTGCTTTTGGAATGGAAGTTTAGGCGAATGGAAATAAGGTGATAATCGTGAATATGCTGACTAATTTTTAGGTCAATCATAATCATACCAATTATCACCTGTATAGTGAACCGCCACCGCGTCGGCAATATCACACCATATCGAATCTGTCGCCACCTGCCTTGCTATCTCCATAGCTTTGAGCGGCAGCGGCATAAGACACTCCGCTATATAATCTATTACGCGGTTATAATCGGCTATAAGATCCGGCTGCGGGAATTCGCCGGTTTCACCGAGCATTTGACAACGCAGAGTAAACGCCTGTACGACAAGCGGAGCCAGCCAGCACATGTCCGGCAAATTAAACTGCGCGGGAACATATGAGAGTCCCAAACCTGCCTCAATCTCAATGTAAATACTGTGATTATCCATAGCTGTTGATTTTGTCATTACTCCCCCCTTGCTTTTTGAACAATTTTAATGTATATATATAGAGAGATATATTTTCATTTTCTTTTGGTTTCTTTATAAATGTTTGTATCTCTTTAATCAGTAAACACAACGCGCCGCTCTGTTTTTATAAATATAATTCCAATTACAGAGCAAGTCAAGCGGAATTTTTCGGCGGGGCGAAAATAATAATCTTAGCAAAGGCTTGGAAATGTTTTTTGAGAGGGTAGAGAAAGCTTGTTTTGAGAAAAAAATATCTATCGCGCGGCTCTTGCGCGAACTGAAATTCAGCTCATCAAGCGCCACCTATTGGCGGAGAGGTTCCATACCAAAGATTGATAAACTTATAAAAATATCTGAATATTTCGGCATTCCTGTTGAATATTTTATCGAAGGCGGAGTAAACGGCGTCCCTTACAGTTCCGAAAATTTCGAAAAATCTACTCTTGCAAGCAGCGAACCCGCCAAACGTTCAGGCAAGCCTTATTTTTACGATAATACCGAAAAACCCTCTATCAGCGAGCGGGAAATTGGGCGGCTCGAAGGGCGAATTGAGGAATTAGAGAAAAAAAACGCAGAATATAAAGAGATAATTGAAAAATTCGCAAGCCAATCGCACAATAATAATGGAAAAAATGGCTGAGCTGACAGAAAAAATACCAAAATAACTCAATAACAATTAAATTTTTTTTCGCATCATTTTCTTTAAGAGAATCGTCTGCACATTTTTGGAAGTTTTCTTTCAACTTAGATATGATTATATTTAGTCGTTCCTTAAAAACAGATTTTTATATTCCAACATTTACTATACATTATGTCCGATGTAAATGTGTGTGATACGTTTCTGAACATGTTTTCAAAAAAGGCAAAAAACATCCGCATCCATTTGCGGAAATCCGGCCGTCCGGGTTATGGTTGGATTTTGAAGTATGTGGCGACTGCGATGCCATATAATGTATGTTATGTAAACTTGAATGTGCTTTCGTACATCAGCGGTTAGCTGCTGATTCTCCCCTATTTAAAAGAACAATATGCCAAAAATACTGACGGCAGTGTCTAATCCCTATAGTTTCATGCTTGTAGATCATTAATAGATAATTTTACAGAAACTATTCTACTTTTTCATATATCCAATTTTCAATTTTGCGCTCATCGTAATTAAAATTTACACCGATTTTAAAAAGTGTTTTACCAGTACCGACGTAAGGAGTCAGATACTCTTTTGTATTAATCTGTTCT
>WRCH01000056.1 GCA_009784115.1 Chitinispirillia bacterium | reverse complement strand
TGTTTTTATTTCGTCTATCATTGTTTAATTTTGAGTTATTACCGACTATCAGTTTTGCTTATCTGATTAGTCCGGCGATACTGTTTTAACAAATGAGATACAATATTTATTCGTGGGATAAATAATGGCTGTTTAACAAACTATTGAATAGTAACTGAGTTATTGTGTGTAGTGTCAGCATTTGTTTTCTTTGATTTAATACTAAGGCGCAATCAGCGCAGTTTTTTGTTTTTGGGCATAACTGTTCTGTGCAGTAGTGAGGTTTAAAGTACGTTGTTCCAATAACGATTTCTCTATAGGGTCTAAACCTACTGTTTTTAAGCTGTTGCTGAGTCGCGCTTTGTGAGAAGCGCAGGCGATGTGAAAAGCATCTTTTGGAAAACCTTTAAAACGATAGCTTTTATGGCGGCGGTAGGTTTTTTCAACTTCCTGATAAATTACATGGTTCTCTACTACTTCAAGACAGCGAAAAGCGTCGTCAAAACTTTCGATAGCAGATTTTAGACTCGTTAATGCGTTTTTGTCGCTTGGGTCGCAAAGGTTAAGTTCTTGGGTTAGAAATGTGTATTCGGCAGTGATAATGATTTGAGGATTTGCGGAGACTTGCGCCTCCTTAAAAGCATTCAACGCTTCGGCAATACCCTTTTCATAAGCAATGCGCCCTTTTCGTTCTTCGCCAACAATAGCAAAACCCTTGCGTCCGGAATCAATTTTTATTGCTGCATCATTTATGCTATCTACTAAGCCAATCGGATCCAAACTCAGCCTCCGCTTCAGATAGGTTCCATCCGCCATTAATGAGATAATCAACACCCATTTTTTCTTTCATTACCTTTGCCAAATAAGGCGGCATTGGAACTGACCTTACGAGCCGCTTGGCGCCTTCAATATTACCGGCGTCTTCTAACGCAAAAGACCGGTGCAAAATATCCAACTTCTCACTAACCGACATAGTCTCAACCTTAGCCATTATGCACCTCCTCAATAGACTGATATTTCACTAACTACCGATACGATATGAATATATATCTTGCAAGATCGCTAGTTGCAAATCCCCCGCTGCCGCTTCTCAATAATTTCCAGCATCAATCTAATTTCTCTTACCGCTCCCATTATGTCTAACTCAATGACGGCTTCACGCTTATGGCGGTTTATCTTTTTTATACAGCCCTCTTTGCCAACTAACGGCCCCGATATTATAGATACGGTATCCCCCGCAATAATTCCTGTTGACCCTGTAACGCAGAAGTCTGAATCAAACAAACTCTCCCAGTAAAGCCGCTCCGGCTCGCGTATCGCCACATAGTTTTTATCGTTTCCATAGCAGAGGATTGAGTAAATACCGTCTATCCGATTATTGTTCGCATATATCAACTTATGCCTTAACTTTTTTGCTATTAAATCAGCTTCGATATTCGTTTGGATGAAGATGTAACCCGGAAACAAAATATTGCGTACTTTGCTGATAACGCCTTTACTTCTGCGAGGCGTTTCTCTTGTGGGGAGAAATGGTAAATACTCATTGGCATTTAATCTCTCTTTGAGCATACGCAGCAGTATCTCTTCTGCTCCTGTCTGTACAAAGAGTATTACCCAGTTATTCATCAAATCTCCTCAACAGGATACGGCTTCGCCATGATCACCCTGGTATTTGTCAAAGTGATTGCGCCTGTTTTTATTGAACGCATCCAAAGCGCTAACGTGTTCAAGCCAGCGATCAGCGCAAAACTTCGGATGCCTGTCTTTGTATCTGTCAGCTACCTGTTTATCGTTCCATTTTGTTTCTTAACCGCCGATTTAACCGCATTCATCCCAAACACCACAAAACACCCAACAAACACCCCAGCCCCAAAAGCCATCATAACAATCATCGTTCTCTGCGGTTTACTTCTGCGAATCGGCGCTTCCGGGTCTCTTAGCACCTGTAAGAGCGTCATATCGTCAAGTTCTTCGACTTTCGCGGCTTCAAACTGTTTCATTAGTTGTATGTAAAGTTCGGTGTTCATGGTAACTTGTCTTGTGAGACGTGCGGTTTCGAGCGACACATGCGGTGAGACAGTTATAAAATTGCGCTCTTTGTGCCGGGCGAGGGCAACTTCCGACTGCTCAAGATCACGATTGACTTCCCGCAGACGACTTTCGATAAAGGTGCGTTTCTCTTTAGCTTGACCCTGAATGGTATTGCGGATGTAATTGGCTATATAGTCAAGCGTGTGTTTGTTAAGATCATAAGCGAGCTGCGGGTCGGGAGCGTTTGTAGTCAGGCTGAGGATTCCTGTTTTGCCGTCTTTACTGTATGAGATAATTTTACCTTTGCGAATACTCTCATATTTTTGCACAAGATGCACATACTGCCAATTGCTAACAGTTGTATCAGGTTCGATTTCTAAAATTTCGTCAAGCATAAGCGAGTCGCCGCTGAAGAACCATTTTCTATCGTAGAGTGTGGCCAAAAAAGTTCCATTTTGGATAATTTGGCCGATGTAATCGGACGGGTCTGCGCCGCCCCCGCTATTTCCGATAGGCATACCCGCTAAACTCGCCAATTGTCCTAAATTTCCTGACGCCCCGCTCTTACCGGTTTTAAGGATAAACGTTGACGAAGAGGTGAAACTTTCCGGAACAATGAGCGCACAGACTACGCCGGTAATTGATGCGAAAATTGTGATTGCAATGATAACGTATTTGCCTCTCCACAAGACAATAATAAGATCAAGCAGAGAAACTTCATTCAAATCGTTTGACCTGAATTGCGGTACGCCGCTGCCGGTTTTATTTTCAGGGATATCTTTTGTTATCATAGAGTTTTCAAAATCCATCTTTGCCAACAGTAAACCCCCCCATTAAAGTACCGTTCCCTATACTCCCGCTCTCTGAACTCTTATATTGCCTGTAAAGCAATATAATGTTGTTTTGGTTATCATTTGCAGACGACCATCTCTCTGCGCTGGGATTAAACGCCATAGAAGGTTGGTTTTCGCTGTAATACACCGCAAACGCGCACTCATAATCTTGCTTATTACCGTTGACCCAGTAAAATTGAACCGCGTCGCCCTTATTAACATTGAATGTGTAAAAAGCCGGACCGCAGCCAACGGCAAGTCTTGCGTTTGACAAAAGATCGGTTCCATTCACATTGATCCTCAAGGCGGCTTTACCATCCCACCCGTCACAGCGCATATCCCACATCGCGACAGTAACTTCTTTTGATTGCGCCAGCGCTCCGCTTATCAATACCATCACAGCAGCAAATGTTTTATGCCAACAATATTTTTTCATAAGAACATTTTCATCCGGTCTTTTCATTATTCAATTATCACTTGTTAAGCTGTGTGACAAGCACAATAATCGTAACCGCGCTTGTTACTATCGCCAGCGTATCTCTTATAACTTCAAACGGCGTCGGCCCATGCCGTTCGCGTTCTATTTTAGGCGGCTTTTTCGTAATTAAGATGATAGTTCCATCGTTGACTTGCGCGTTTGAGCGTTTTTTAATTTTTCTGGTTTCACCGCTTGGATCGGAGACTAAAATGACGTTGACGCTGTCGGTAAAGCCGCCGGCGCGGTCTATGTAATCGCGCATACGCATACCGGGTACGTATCCGTAAAGGCCCGGGGCGTTAACTTCTCCCAAAACAAGCACAGTATTTGGACTCCGCGGGATATGTATGGAGTCATTATCATGCAGGGTGATATCCTCATTGCCGCGATTTTTATTGTAAATTGCGTCACTGTCTACCATGAGGCGTCTGCCGTTTCTTGTGATATAGATTCCATTGAGATGAGCGTCTGTTTGAAATCCTCCTGCCCTTTCAATAACAGATGTAAACCTCTCGGTTTTGGTTTCGAGAGCGTAAACCCCGGTGTATTTTACAGCGCCCGTGAGTGTTACGAACCGTCCCTGCGAATAGTTGGGATCGGGACGCACTATAATTTTGTCTCTGTCGCGAAGTGTGAAAACACGCTGATTTTCGTCAATAAAAGACGCGGAACCCTCCGGCAGCGCCGCCCTGTATACCGATATAAGTTTTTCGGCGTCTGTGGTATCAAGCCGGTAGACGTCGAATCGGGTTTTGAGCGCGCCGCGGGTAAATCCTCCCGCGCTGAGTATCGCGTCTGCGAGTGTCATATTTGAGTGCAGAACATAAACGCCGGGTGCGCGCACTTCTCCCTGTATTGTTATTTGTAAATCAACAGGACGGGAGACCTCTATGTCGTAGATTATGACCTCATCGCCCGGCTCCATTTTCATGTCGCCGGCGCCTCTGTGCAGTTCGAAAAGGTTTACGGGTATAATATGAGTTGTTACCCTGTCTTTATTAAGCCTGATCAGATCGGCGCGCTGGCCTAAGGTTTTATTATCGATGATGCGGGCGTGCTTAAAAACAAGATCCTGCAGAGTCATGTTTTCGCTTTGGTAAGTTCCGGGATACTGCACAGCGCCTGAAATCGTCACGAAATTGCGCAGATCATCAAACAGGGAGACCACCTCTATTTTATCCATATCATGCAGAACAAAATCTGAGCTGCCGTCAAGGTAGCGCTTAAGTTCTATGCTTACCTTTTGCGTCATCTGCTGCGCGCCGCCGCGCTCCGAAAAAGGCAGTATCCTCTGTAAATGCGCTTTGTCTACGTTTGCGCCGGAGAGTACGCCGCCGCAAAAAGCGAGCAGACCGAGAAGATGTTCATCATTTTTGAGTTCGTAAATCGCGGGGCGTCTCACAGCGCCTGATATATGCACAGTCTTGCCTCTGGGCGGTACAAAAACTACATCGTTATTTTGCAGACGAATGTCGGATTTTGAGCGTCCGGTCAACAGATAATCATAGATATCGACAGCCGCAATGACCGAATCGCCTCGAATTACTCTTACATCGCGCAATGACCCTTTTTCGAGCGGACCGCCTACGCTGTAAAGAGCGCTGAACGCGTTGGCAAAACTTGACACTGTGTAACCGCCCGGCTGCCGCACCTCGCCCATTATGTAGATTCGGATTGGCCGCAATTGCGCTATGCTTAAATCCATAAAAGTACGCTGCGGGGTGGCGCCAAGGCCGGAGTAGTGGCGTGATAACAAGTTTTTAAGCCTGCTTTGAAGCTGCTCAAACGGAATACCGGATACATGGAACTGACCGGCTACGGGTATAAGTATTTTACCGTCATTATTAACTGTCAGCTCATGGGTGAATTCAGACTGCCCCCAAACCGCAAGCCGCAGCACATCTCCGGGGCCTATCATATAGCCGGGATCAATAGGCCCTACAGCAGTGGGTTTGAACGCGTCGGGTGTAGAGGAGAATAGATTGTACCCGAAGTATTGCGGTGTGCCGGACGCTTTTGGACTCACATCGGCAGTATTACTTTCTATAGCGCCGACCGCTCCTGCCGCGAGTATGCTGTCAAGGTCTATTTCCGCCGCTGACGGCTGAGTCCTGAATGTTTTTGGGGCGCGTAAGGTATCTTCACCTTGTGCGGATTCCCGCAGCTCCCTGATCTGCGAAAGGTCCTGCCCCAAACGCAGAGCCTCTCTTTCAAACTCTGTGGTTGAGTAGGCGGCAAAACAGATACACAATATTGTGCAGATTATTGCAGATAGAAATTTTGTGACCGTGAGCCGCTTGTGAATCATGAAATTGATAGTTCCCTGAATTGACAGTGAAATGTTTACTGCTGTTCACCGCTCTCTTCTGAAGAAAGCCGGTTTCTGTTAAACGCAATCCGAAAAATCAGCGCCGCCCGCTGTAAAATTAAGCCTAAGAGATTTGTTTTTTTGCGGCTAACCGAGCCGCTGCGGTTATTGCCGTTATGCTGAGCGGCGAGCAGACCGAGCGTAAACGCCGACAGCTCCCTCTTATTTACCTCAGAAAGCTGATCAAGAATCTTTTTTTGCCTTTTTATTTTTTCCGTGTAATCCATATTTGGCATCTTTTTTTGTGATTTCTTTGGAACTTTCAGTAATAATATACACTGCTCCAAGCAGTATGTGCAAGTATTTTTAATGCCTGAAGCAGTAATTAGGGTTGGAATAAGCATTAAGTGTATGAATGTTAAGGGGCAAAAAGTAGATTATTGAAGACACGATTAAATATGCGGTACTGCTTCAAATACTTTCAAATGCTTTCATTTGGTAGAATATATTTTCATTGTATACGCGTTATACTTTTTTTTCAGCGGTCTTACGCAAACATAAACCTTTAAGGAATTATATGTCTGTCAGAGAAAGAATCAGACAATTGAGAGAGGCGCTCAATCAATCTCAGGCAAAATTTGACAGCAGCATATACATGGCGGTTGGGTACACGGCAAAAGTTGAACTGGGAAAAATCTCTATTCCAGAACGAATAATTAAACTGATATGTATTATCCACGGAGTATCTGAAAACTGGCTTAAAACCGGCGAAGGCGGCATGTTTATTGACAATGAGATACGTGATTTTTCACTTCGGATTTTTGACGAGCTTACGCCTGAAAACCAAAAGCTGCATCTTGAATTCGCGGAATACCTCTTAGACAAGCAGCTAAGGGAACAGCGCGGTAAACAGAATTATTGAGGCGCCGGCAAAGTCTTGCGCTGCACCGCCCTGGCGACTGCACTACAGCCGTGAGGTCTTCGGACGGTACAGCGCAAGACTTTGCCGGCGGGTTACACTAAACCACGGCATAAATTGACACTGCACCGCACGCAACTGCACGTAGGGCCGTGAGGTTGCTTAGCGGCACAGTGTCAATTTATGCCGTTCACCAGTATAATAAGACCCAAAAAATCTTCACAAACCGTTACGCTCTTGAAATAGCAGAGTGCAATAGTTATCTTTCATAACTGTGATTATTCCGCTAATTTTTATCTATAATAACTTAAGGTGTCTATATCATGATCAAAATCAACGAAAATTATTTGAAACTCGCATCATCATATCTTTTCGCGGAGATCGGACGCCGTGTATCAGAGTTTACAAAGCAAAATCCCGATAAAGAGATAATACGTCTTGGAATCGGTGATGTAACGCGTCCTTTAGTTCCCGCTTGTATAGAAGCTTTTCAAAAGGCCGTTGACGAAATGGGACAGGCAAGCGGCTTTAAAGGTTACGGCCCGGATCAGGGCTACCCGTTTTTGCGTGACGCTATCGCAAAAAATGATTTTCAGGACAGGGGCGCAAATGTCAATGCAGATGAAATTTTTATTAGTGACGGCGCCAAATGCGACACCGCCAACTTTCAGGAGCTTTTCAGTCAGGAGATTACAGTAGCGGTTCCCGATCCTGTCTATCCTGTATACGTTGATACAAATGTAATGGCCGGACGCACAGGAGCCGCGGTTGACGGACGCTACGAGGGCCTTATTTATCTTGACGGAAATACAGCTAACGGTTTTGTGCAGAATCCGCCCGAAACCCATGTTGATCTTATTTACTTATGCTTCCCCAATAATCCTACAGGAGCAACAGCAACAAAAGAACAGTTGAAAGCATGGGTGGATTACGCCCGCAAAGAAAAAGCGCTCATACTGTTTGACGCGGCTTACGAAGCGTTTATTTCGGATCCGTCAATCCCTCACTCTATCTATGAGATTGAAGGTGCGCGGGACGTAGCTGTTGAGTTTAGGAGTTTCTCAAAAACCGCCGGATTCACAGGCACAAGATGCGCGTTTACAGTCGTACCTAAAGAGTGCAATGTTTATGATACAAACGGCAAGGCCCACTCACTCCACGCAATCTGGAGCAGACGTCACAGCACAAAATTCAACGGCGTCTCCTACCCTGTTCAGCGCGCCGCGGAGGCCGCTTACTCGTCAAACGGCAAAGCGCAAATCCGCGAATCCATAGATTACTATATGGCAAACGCAAAACTCATCAAGGAGAAAATGACAAGCCTTGGCTACAGCTGCACAGGCGGCGTAAACGCGCCTTATATATGGATAGAATGTAAATCAGACTCATGGAAATTCTTCGATATGCTTCTAAATAAAGCGGGCGTAGTATGCACCCCGGGAGCGGGCTTTGGCAGATGCGGCGAGGGGTTCATACGCATAAGCGCGTTTAATTCGATAGAGAATGTTAAGAAGGCGCTTGAGAGGATAACACACTGTCTGAATCAGGATTAACAGGATTTTCAAGGAAATCCGCACCCCTTTAGGGGTGCAAGAGTGTAACCAGGGGCTTTAGCCCCTGGACGTTCTGAGGGGTCTTCCCCTCAGAACGGCTGCCCCAAGTCAAAATGCAGCGCCCAAGCGCTCTCCCCGGGTCTTCTGTCAAGCTTTAATCCCAGATCAAGTCTTGCGACAATCTTTAACGGCGTGTCGATACGCAATCCCGGCCCTGCCGCCCAGCGCAGATCGCCGATCATATCACCGGCGGAAGAGATGTCCGAAAAGCTTGACCATACATTACCCGCGTCAAGAAACACCGCTCCGTTTATCCACCAAAAGAGCGGAAACCGCACGTCAATTATATTGGCGAAAACGTAAAAATTACCGCTGAACGGATCGTTATTCGGCCCCGTTACCGCGAGTTTATTTACATCAAAGCCTCTGACCGTACTGCTCCCGCCGCCAAAAAATTGACTCTGAACAGGTACAACATCGCTCCTGCCGTAGGCTTTCACCCATCCGGTTCGCAATGCGGAGCCCCAAAACAGACGCTCGTATAAATTGTTATATACGCGGTTGTCAAAATTTAACTTTACAAACTGGTTTGAGTTGCCGCCAAACACTCCGGCGACCTCAAGCCCGGCGTGGCTGTAAATGCCCTTTGTCGGACTGAAAAAATTATCGCGGTTGTCAAAATCAACGCCGATACCGATACTTTGAGTTGGGTTATCGGGAACCTCTCTTGGCATGTCTACGTCTTCTGAGGGCGCTTTAACCCACTGCACGCTCTCCCACTGACTCCATACTTGATACAGGATATAATAATCGGTCTGACGGCCGACAGAGAGCCTTAAACCGTCAAAAACTCCCTGATACAGCTTGGGGTTGTCGTATCTGTGATGGTAAACTTTTGTATCAAACTGCATCGGCAGATAAAGCAGCCACGGTACGGAGTAGACCGCCTCAACACTCTGCCTGATCTCAGAGAGCTTGCCGCTGACCGTCAATCTGTGTCCGTGCATAAACATGTTGCGGTATGATGTTGAAAGCGACATTCTAACTCCCTCGTCGGAGCTGTAGCCGGGGCCGCCCTGAAAGCGGAAGAAATGGCTTGGAGTTACGCGTACCATTACGTTATAAGTGCTGTCGGAAAGCTCGGAACTCACAGCCGCCGTGTCAAACTGCGGACTTATTTGTACGTGGTTAAATAATCCTGTGCCGTAAAGCCTGCGTTCGGTACGCTGTACCGATCTGAGATTGAGAGTATCTCCGGTGCGAAAAGCGAGTTCACGCCTGACGACTATATCGGCAAGCCCCTTGTTGCCCTCTACCGAAATATCTCCGATCTTTATTTTAGGGCCTTCCTTAATGTTAAAAACTACTCTTGCCTGATGTTCAAGGGTATCTTCAAAAATCGCAAGCGGCTCCACAACCGCCTCCAAATACCCTTTGTTTCCAAACATCTCCTTTAAAACGCGGGCGTCAGCGCGCAATTGAGAGTGGATAAGAGGCATGCCGGATTTGACAGAGAGTTTTTTCAAATCACCCGGACTCATCACATATTTTTCGGAGGTGACGCTCACGTCGCTTATATGCGTCCGCGGACCTTCCGTAACTTTTATATTTATCCGAACCCGTCCCTTTGCGCTGTCGCGCGCTATGCTCTCGGTATTTATTACCGCGTATTTAAACCCCCTGCTTTTGTAAAACGCGCGCAGAGCCTCTAAATCACTGCGCATTACAAAATCGGTATAGCGGGCGTTCTTTGATTTAAGTTCCATCAAACTTTTTAACTCTTTACCGCTGTAAGTATCATTACCGCTGAACTCAATAGAGCGCACACGCCACTGCACCGCCGCGCTTGCGATGGTGCATAGCGCCGCAATCATAAGTACCGCGCGGTAAAAGCGGTCAGAATACGATTTGACAGACTTCATCTGCTATACCTGAAAATAAAATCCATAGCGTTTTCTCCGTCGCTTGTCGTCTGCCCCTCAAGATAGAGGTACGGGGTCAGACGATAATGAGCGATAACTTTTCTGTCGCTGAGTTTTCCCATAAATGTCTCATAAGTAAGCAAAAAACGGGAGGATAAACGTTTAGTGACGCTCAAAGTCGCTCCCCTTGAATCGGTTGTACCCAAAACGTCTCCGCCTACGCTCACTCTGTCAACCGGGAGAACTCTTTCAAGTCTGCGTGTTCCAAGACCTATAGCCTGCTGAGCGGCGATGTTTGCGAGCCTGTCATTAATGTCGCTGCCAACGCTTCCCATTCTTTGACCCAATGTGAGGACGCTTAAAATATCGAGTTCGCTGAGATCGGGGTCGGCTGTGAAGTGTACTACCGGATTCTCCATATTGCCGGTTATGCTGAGCGTAATGGTAAAATGTTCGCCCCTTGTGAGGGGTGAATATGTGGAGACGTCCGCTTCCGCTATAATGTTAAGATTTGGATTGACGCGCGCAGGATCGGCGTTAAAAAGAGTTCCCTCTTCGATTTTAAATTTACGGTCTAAATAGTATACAAATCCATCAATAACTTTTATCTCCCCAACAAATCCCGGCTCGGCGGCGCTTCCCATCAAAGAGAGCCTGCCGTCGGCCAAAAGCGTCCCCAAATTCATGTTTACGTTCATGTTATTAGCGAGATCAAGATCAATGCGGAAGAGTATCGACTGCAAAACGGGATTCGGCTCGCGCCGTATATCATCCCTGATTTGCATATTGTTAATCATCTCCATAATACTTACATCCCGCACATAATGAGACGGGGCCAAAGCGATCCTTCCGCCCACCACAAATTTTTCATTCTCATCTGTTAATTTTAAGTCGGCGCTCTCTATGCCTACCTGAACCACTCCGGGAAGCTCGAAGGCAAGGCGGCCGGCTCTGAGGTTCAGATCAAGATCGTAGATTCTATCCGCATCCCAGTACGCGTGCCCCCAGGCGCGCGCGGTTCCCCTGCCCCATCTTGACGAGGCGTTGGTTAGCATTATCACATTATCGGTAAATTTAAACTGAGCGTTTATGGGGCCGATTGACGGGTAAATATCGGGAATGGTAAAATCAAGCCTGCTGAGGGTAAGATCACCGTCAACAAGCGGTCTGCCTCTGCCGGTATAAATCTCACCGGCGCCGTTAAACACCCCGCCGCGCAGACCGTACTGAGGCAAAAATGTTGAAAAGAACTGAGCCGGGAAATTTTTAACAAGATACTTGGCGTCTATGTTTCTATTGTACATAAGCGAATCGATCCCGCTGTAGGGCATTCTTGCGGTGAGGCTTATAAACGCGTTGTCGTCTACCCAAATATGCGCCTCATCAACAATGAGCGTACCTGCGCTGCTGTGTCCTCTTACAATACTGTTTTTTATGCTGAACATCGGCATATCAATATTGCCGCTCTCTAATACAAACGAGGCGTCCTGATAATCGGATGTAAACGCGGCGTTCGCGCTGAAGCTCACGTTTTTAGCGTGAATATCTAACGGCAGATACTGTATATCGCCATCAGGCAGGTATACTTTTCCGCCCACATCCCAGCCGCTTCCCATGTTGCTTATCTGTATCTCAAAATCTGTGCGCCCCCTTGCCTTGTAATCAGGCCCCAAGAGCGCGGCAAGGGTATTTATATCAAGATTTTTGGCGTTTGATTTGACAAAGGCTGCTCTGTCCCCGCTCTCGTCAATTACCCACTTAGACGCGGGTAAAAATGGCAGGGCTGCCGTAAAGTCAACCGCTTCCGTACCGTTCAGGCGAAGTTTCGCGTTTGCGTTTACAAGCGAATCAGTCAACGATGCGTTACCGGTTATTGAATGCGCCTTAACGGCGCCGTAGTGCGGATCGGCAATTGTATAGTTTACTTTTGCGCCGGGGTTATGAACTGTCCCCCAAATATTGCCCGACGATGACAGCACGCCCAAAACGCGGTGTTCGGGAGGAACCCAGGGGTCTAAAAGTTCTAACTGAGCGGATGTAATCTTATATTTTGCTTTTACGGAATCACCGCGCAATATCCCTCTTGCCTTAAGCTCACCGGCAGGAATTTTTATATTATCCCGCTCAACAAAAAGATCCGCTGATCCTTGAAGTTTTATATCTGACCCCAAAATGACAGTACCATTGCTCAAAGCGTGAGTGTTCTTCTCTTTTAACCTAATATCTTTCCAAAGAACAGTATCCCCTCTAATCAGCGCAAGTCCGTAAGCGGTATCTACGCTTATACCGCCGTAGTTAAGATTACGCCCGCTTACAGAAGCGTGAAGAAAAAGCGAATCGCGGCCGCCGTTTAAAAACAGATCCGCCTCTACCTCTCCTGTCAGAGGATAATCCAACTTTAAAAAAGTAAACAGTGAATCAATTTCACCCGCGGCGTGAGCCTCAGCTCTTTTGATATCAACTTTGCCGTTATTGACAGAGAGCAAAATATCGGCGCTGTCTGACCGCATTCCCCGCCATTTTACATCGGTTCCCTTTAATGACGCTGTGATAGACGGATCGTATACGTATCCGTCTATATCAACATGAGACATTATAAGACCTTCTGCACGTTCCTTGGCAAAAATATAGGTGAACGCCGCTGGATCCGGAAGCCGTGCGGATAAGGAGCCGCTTACCTTGCCGTTTTCTGAGTTAAGCCGTCCGCTCCCCTCAAAACGGTTAGAGCCGAAACTTCCTCTAAGGCTCCATAAATCGTTACTGAGAACAACTCCCATATTGAAAGGACTGCCAAGCGCTCCGCCGCTTAGATTGGCGGAGAGGTCAACAAAAGAGGGAACATTTAACCCGCTTCCCGACGCGTTAAAACGCACGTTTCCATTGTCAGCCCCTGTTGTAAAATCACCAATGTTAAGCTCTTTTGAAATGCCCTCCGCGTCAAGCTCCGTTAAATCAGCGGAAACTGAATAATAGCCGAACGCCGGCCCGCCGCCCCCGCGGATAAGAGCTTCCATGAGAAGCGCGGCGTTAACCTCAAAGAGTCCAAGATCGCTTACACCCCTTATCTTTGCCCGTCCGTACTCATCGCTGCCGTAGTCCGCTTCAACGTTCAGTGTTTTTATCTGCTGACCGCGGTAGCGCAGATTACTCCCCCTCACACGGCTTGACAAAACAGGATGGTTAAGCGTCCCGCGAAAAGATGCGGTTCCTTCAAGTATACCCTCTTTACCGACCCCTTTGTCGTATGTGTAAAGCACGGGAACGGGGGGGACAGCGGTTTTAAAATTCGCGTGCATATCCCAAGGGTCATTTTTAAAATAAGAGAGCCCGCCGTAACCTGTTATACGGGTGCCGCTGCCTTCAAGCAGCATCGCGTTTACGTGAAGATTTTTCCAAGTGACAGTACCCGCTGCCCAAAGCGTATCAATCTCCCCATCCCACCAAGGGCTTCTGTATGAACCCTGCGGCACCTTAAGTTCAACGGAAAACGAATCAAGTTTGTGGAAATTGGCTGTAGCTGCGGCGTTTTTTATCTCTCCAACCATATTGTTGCTATGATCACGGTATACCGCGTTAATCCCATCTACCTTAGCATTACCGAGAACCATTTTGACAGGCCAGTTATCGGGGTTAGTCCGGTTATCGCCGCTTTTTTCCTCTTTCTCCTTACCGTCATCACTCTTTTTTCTATTTGGGTCTTTAAGAAACGCGGGCAGAAACGGAAGCAGTATATCATTACCCGGAGCCATTACAATGTGTCCGCGTACATCTGTCGCGTGTACATGGCGTACATTTACTGTTTTTTTAAAAATTGATGGGAACCAGTAATGCGCGACCACATGTTTTGCGGTTATGGAATCCCCAAATTCAGCGCTGCCTGTCGCGCGCAGTCCGTAAAAATCTACCCGCGAAATAAGGTTTGACTCAATCCGCTCTATGCTTATTTCACCTAAAAAGAATTTATTCATCTCAGCTTCAGCAAACCTCAGAGCGCGCTGCTGAAAAGGGGGATATAAAAGCAGATAGAAAAACATAACGCTTATTGTAAACAGCATTATCGCGGCCGCAAGCGCTCCGGCAGAGCCCCACAATAACGCGCGTTTTAGTTTTGTCATCTTACCCACAGTATACCCTTTTTACAAATCACAATAGCTGTAATAATTTTTGAGACAATCCGACAATATAAATCCTATTAAAATAATATATATCCATAATATATTGCATAATCCAAGGCGAGATTGAGCAGATTCGCAGTGGTATATACCGGTACACAGCGCGCGTTTACACTGCACCGCACGCAACTGCACGCAGGGCCAAAACGCGTGCCGTTATTCAATATACGTATTGGTTTATAAAAAAGTGGCGTAGTATTTTGTGAGGATAATCAGCGTGAATTATAGCGTCTTATGCTTCCTCAACAGCCTCCGCCTCCTCCGGCACAAGCCCCGCATACTCATTGAGCTTATTCCTGAGAGTACGGATTGATATCCCAAGCATCTCCGCGGCTTTGGTGCGGTTTTGCGCGCAAAAATTAAGCGTTTTTAGGATGAGCTGCTTTTCGGCGTCGGCTATGGTGATTCCCGCTTCTATGCCGCCGCCGTCCTGAGATTTGCCGCGCGCCGCGCCCATGAATTTGTCGGAGAAACCAAACGCTTCGGGATTGATAAAGCCGGAGCGAGTGAGTACTACAGCGCGCTCAACCGCGTTTTCAAGCTCTCTTATGTTACCGTTCCAGCTGTGTGATAACAATAGCTTTTCACATCCGTCAGAGAGGCCGTCTACGCTAAAACCGTTCTCATCATTAAATTTTTTGATAAAATGTTCAACTAATCTAACGATATCATCTTTTCTCTCACGTAAAGGCGGCAAATTTACATGAAAGACATTGAGACGGTAATAAAGATCTTCGCGGAAACGTCCGTTTGCGATCTCTTCTTCAAGATTTCTGTTTGACGTAGCGAGTATCCTTACGTCAACTTCTACCGGTTCATCCCCCCCTACTTTTTGAATCTCTTTCTCCTGAAGCGCGCGCAAAAGTTTTGCCTGCGCCGCTATGGGCATTTCACTGATCTCATCCAAAAGCAGAGTACCGCCGTTTGCGGCTTCAAATTTTCCCGCCTTGGTTTTTATCGCGCCTGTAAACGCACCCTTTTCATGTCCGAAGAGTTCCGATTCAATCAACCCTTCCGGTAATGCGGCGCAGTTGATCTTTACAAACGGGCCTTGACTTCTTGGACTTTGGAAGTGGATTGACCGAGCGATAAGTTCTTTACCTGTACCTGATTCACCGGTGATAAGAACAGTAGAGCGGCTCTCGGCTACGCTTTTAGTAAACGCGCGGATTTTTTCAAGTGTAGCGCTGTGACCGACATAGTCCCATTTTTTGACAAGCGCTTTTTTCAGCTTTTTATTTTCAGATACTAATGATCTATACTGCAGAGTTCTCTCCACGGTGATTTCAAGCTCTTTTAGAAGCGTGTCGCCCTTTTGCAGAAAATCATACGCACCCTTTTTCATAGCGTCAACAGCTGTTTCTATTGATCCAAAAGCCGTCACGATTAAAAAAGGCACATCGATATCGATCTGCTTTATCTTCTCCAAAAGCTCAACGCCGTTCATAGGCTTCATGCTGAAATCGGAGATCACTGCGTCAAACTGTTCCTGTTTGAAAATCTCCACAGCCTCAGGCCCGCTTGACGCGGTTTTAACCTCATAACCCGCACGGCGCATCGTCTCAGCGATAGCCTCGCGAATCGGCTCCTGATCGTCAACTACTAAGATATTCTTTTTTTCCATATACTGCCTATCTCCTCTATCCCCTACAACGCACGGGGTTGAAACCCCGTGCTGCAATCTTACACCCCTAAAAGGGTGAAAACAAAACATACCTGATATCCAAAATCAAGCTGAAAGCCCTCAGCCAACATAGGGCAACGCCCTATGTTGTGCGGCGCCCCATGTTATAAAGCACCCTGCATATCTATCTAACCAGCTAAGCCGCAGGCAAAAACGCTCTGATCCGCGTTCCCTTGCCCCGCTCACTTTTTATATCAATAAGACCGCCGTGCGACTCTATTATCTTCTTTACAATCGCGAGTCCAAGACCTGTCCCGTCTTCCTTTGTGGTAAAGAATGGATCAAAAATCTTGCTCAAATTTTCCTTACTTATCCCCGAACCGGTATCACAAACAGAGAACGAAATATAGCGGCTCTCACCCGCGTCCTTTTCAATCTCAACACTTAACGTACCGCCCTCTTCCATCGCTTGAACAGCGTTTAAACATAAATTGATAACCGCCTGATTTATCTTTTCAGGGTCAACCAAAACATGAAGCTCCTCAAAGCCTGAAAACTTCTTTTCTACTGTTATATCACGGCCGAGACGCTCAATCTCTATCTGCGTAAAATCTACAATCTCTTCAAGCATCATGTACAGAGGTACTTTTCTAAATTCAGAAGCCATCGGCCTTGTGTAAACTAAAAGATTGGAGACTATTTTGTTTAGCTTCGAGATCCCCTCTGTAATTCTGCCCAAAGTTTTGCGCCTCGGGTCGCTTTGCTCCATATCCCTCTCCAAAAGCCCCGCCCAAACCCCCATAGCGCCCAAAGGATTTCTTATCTCGTGCGCCACGGTGGCAGACATCTCTCCAAGCGCGGCCATTGTTTTAGCCTGATGCATCTCCTTTTCAAGCGCCTTTACGCGTGACATATCGCTGAATATTTCAACCGCTCCAAGTTTACGGCCGCTTCTGTCTTTGAGCACCGCCGTATGATAGCGAATCGGTACCGGCTGATTGCTCTTTGTCCACAAGATTCTCTCGTCGCGCTTTATTTCATTACCGTTTTTAAGCGTAGATAAGATAGCGCTCTCTTCTTTTTTATCGGCAAAAACATCACTGTAACGGTTGCCTTGAACCGTTTGGGACTCAAATCCGGTTATAAGCGCGGCGGCGGTGTTAAAATGGGTTATTACCCCTTCGGTATCTACCCCTACTACCCCGTTGTCCATCGCCTGCAGTATGCTGTCAAGGTAAGTCTCAACTTTTTCCTGTTTGGCAAGACTGTCTTCAAGCGCGAGGTTTTTGCGGTCAAGCTCAAGATTTACCTTTTTGAACTCTTCCTGCATCGCGCCGTAAGCGCGCTCAAGTTTTTCACTTCTTACCTGAAAGTCAACAAACGCCTGACGGAGACTCTCAAAAACCTCAGCGGAAATCCCCGCGCCGATGCTGCCCTCCGCTTCAACCGCGCCGCTCACAAGTTCTGACTCCCGCCGTTTTTTTCATACATCTTTTGAAGATAGTTTTTTAACTTTTCTTCTTCGCCCAAAAACTCTTTTATCACACTCTCCATCTGCGCGAGTATTCCATTTAGTATAGCCGCATCACTCTGTAAAGCGAGCGTTTCACGGTGCGTTTGCCAGTATTCCACAAATTCAGCGCTTGCGGTGCGCTCCTGTTCTATCGATTCAAGAAGACGCTTCTTTTTTTCTATACCCGCTATCAGCGCCGCCGCGTCACCGCGCGAAAGGATGAGTTTGCTCAGTGTTGAACGGACGGTGTCTCTCAGCTCTTTATAAAAAGAGAGCTGCCGCTCAAAAGAATCGCACAACTCTTCGATTACCTGTTTATCATTCAACACAATGTTACCTTTTGACAGAACGATACTCGTGTTCCCAAATTGTATCTTCAAGTTTCCACTGCGCCTGCTTTGCCCAGTAGTCATCGGGATAAAGACGCATCAGCTCTCTATAGGTATCAACCGCCTCGCGGTGCTGTTTTAAATTGCGCTGGATGTTCGCAATCTGAAAAAGCCCCCACGGCGTCTCCTGAAAAGCTGGATATCTTCTTGTAACCCGTTTGTAATCTTCAAGCGCGGCGGCGAATTGCCTTTGCTGGAATTTTATATCAGCAATTTTATAATGACTGTCAGGCACACGGAAGAAGATATTATTCTTTTCGCCGATATCTGCCGCAGCCGCGTAAAACGTAAGCGCCCTGTTGGTATTGCCGACCGAGACACTTGAGTTCCCAAGTTTAAAGTTAAGCACCACTTGGTCAAACGGACTCTTCGACGCGTTCGCAAGCGCCTGCGTGTATGCGTCAACAGCCTGCCTGTGCTGCTGGAGATCGGCAAAGCTGTCGCCTAACCGTTCCCACGCCCTGCCTACCCACTCGTGATTTCTGTGATTCTGTATAAACTGGCGGAAAAGCCTCTC